>NZ_QQWY01000044.1:0-37506 GCF_003950455.1 Sphingomonas sp. ABOLE | reverse complement strand
GGGTGGGGGTGGCTTGGGTCCTTCCCCGGCATCCTCGCTATGCGGGGGCCAAAGGCTCGGCGCGTGCGAGTGTCGTGTATTTTCTGTCGGCTTCCTCTTGTTCTTTCGGTTTGGGTCCGTCCGATGCTCGGTAACCTGGCTGATCTCGCGGCAACGGGGCTGGCGTCCGAGCCGACGATCCGGAAGTGGATCGCCGCGCAGCCGGATCAGGCCTGGATCAGGAAGCGCGGTTCGAACGGCGACGCGTACGAAATCGATATCCCCGCGGCGATCGCCGCATGGCAGGCCGAGGAAGCGCGGAAGACCGAGGAAGCGCGGAAGCGTGCCGAGGATCTGCGCCAGCTCGGCCTGGACCTCGGCGTTGGTGTGACTGCCCAGCCCATGGCCGGGTTCTCGATCGCCGAGCGGAAGCAGCTGCTCGAAGAAGAGGTGATCGCCACGAAGCTGGCGGAGAAGCGCCGGGAGCTGGTGCCATTCGTGGAAGTGGTCGGCGCGATCGGCGACATTCTCAGCCGCTTCCAGCAGCGACAGGCCACCTTCACGGCCCGCCTTGCAAAGAAAATCGATCTCACCCGCGACCAACTGACTGCGATCGAACGGCTGATGCACGACGATCAGCAGCAGCTGGCCACGATGATGGAAAACTGGAGCAACGAATTTGGCGACGGCGCCCATGATCCCGCCGCCGCGCTGGGTGATTCCGCCCTTTCCAACTAGGGGCGACATCCTGCGACGCGCGGCGCCCAGCTACCGCCCGCGCGACAAGCTCAACCTGCTTCAATGGTCGATCCGCCATCGCGGCTATGACCCGGATACACTGCCCTGGCAGAACGAACTGCGCCTGGCCCTGTCGGACCCGGTCACGTCCGAAATCGGCATCATCAAGCCGGCGCAATGCGGCGCCACGACGATCGGCGTCGACTGGCTGGGCTGGATCGTCGAGAGCGACCCGTCGGATACGTTGGTTTGCCAGCCTGATCGGCTGATGGCCGAGAAGTTCGTCAAGGGCCGCCTCGATCCCATGATCGCCGGCACGTCTGCGGTGCAGACCAAGCTTCGGCCCGCCGACAATGCGAATAATCAGTGGATCAAGCTCTTCCACGGCATGATGCTGACCACGGTGTGGCCGGTAGCCTCGCAGTTCACGCAGCTGTCGATCCGGTTCGGCTGGCTCGACGACTACGACCAGTATGACGATAATATCGGCGAGACTGGCGGCGAAGGCGGGCAGGGCAGCGGCATTGCGCTGCTCGATGGCCGCTTCATCAGCCACGAAGGCCGCGAGAAGAAGTACATCAGCAGCTCGCCAGCGAAGGACGAGAAGAGCGGCATCGAAGCGTTCGTCGCTGACGGTACCGATGAACGGATCTGGCCGGAGTGCCCGCACTGCGGTGAGCGCTGGGAAATCGACTTCCTGCGCGATCTGCGCTTCGACACCGGCGGCACCGCCGACCAGGCCGAGGCCACTGCACACGTCGTCTGCCCGACAAACGGCTGCATCCTGGAGCCGAGCGATCGCCGCAAGCTGCATGAAAGCTGCGGACGACTGCCGAACCATGGGTTCGTGCAGGCGAACCATGGCGTTTCGAAGCGCCGCCGCACTTTTCGGGTGGACGGCCTGATGGCGCTGCCCAGCTGGCCGACGCTGGCCCGCAAGTGGCGCGACGCCCAGATCGCATGGGAGGTGCGGCAGGATGAAAGCGCGCTGCGCACCGTGATCAACACGCAGGGCGGCAAGAACTATCGTTCGAAGCATTCGGGCGAGAAGCCGGTCGAGACCGACACGCTCAAGCTCCGCCGCGAGCAGGGCCTGCACCTGGGCGTGATGCCCCGCGGCGCGAAGGTGTGGGTGATCCTGACCGACACACAGGCCAACCGGCTGGAGCATATGGCGCTCGCCTTCGGCGAGGGGCTCGAAAGTTGGATCGTCGATCGGTGGTCGACGGACGTGCTGGAAGACGGGATCACGTCGCTCGCGCCGTTCAGCCACCCGGAACACGCGCGGGTGATGCTGCCGCTCTGGGATCGAGTATATCCGCTTGCCGACGGCTCCGGCATGTCGCCGCCGCCTCTCACCGTCCAGCTGGACGTGGGCGGGGGCGGCGCCAAGGGTGAGGGCGCTGCCGAGTTCGCCAAGGCGGTGTGGGAGATGGCACGGGCGGCGGGCATCGCAAAGAACCGTATTACCCTCACCAAGGGTGGCAACAGCATGACGGGCGAGCTGATGCCGCGGGCTCGCTTCGCCGAACAGAAGCGGCGCGGCGGCGCCAAGCGCACTTCGGCTGAGCTATGGTTGCCGAATGTGCATCGGATCAAGGGTGTTATCGACGCCCGCCTTCGCCGTTCCGAACCCGGTCCGGGCTATATCCACCTGCCCGGCGGCAAGACCGGGGGTGGCCCGCTGAAGGCTGGGCAAGACGAAGGCGCGACGGGCCGCCTGCTCGACCATCACGTCGAGGAGATCACGGCCGAGGAGCTGAAGAAGGGCAAGTGGGAGAAGGTCCGGCCTCGCAACGAGACCTGGGATCTTCTGGTCTACGGCTACGCCACCCTTCTGCGGCCGCCGTTCGCACAAGCTCGCACGCACATGCGGTGGGTGCCGAGGGATTATCGCGTGCCGGATCAGGCTGCGCTGCCGCTGGGGGCCGATCCGGCACCCACAGCGCCAGCAGTGGCGAAACCCGCTCTGACGAAGCCTTCGCCGCCGCCGTTGCCGACAAAACCCAAGGCACCGCAGGTGCCCGCCTCGAAACGCAACCCCGTCAATCGCTTCACGAAGCGTAGCGGGAACTGGATCGGAAAACGCTGATGGCCTGGACGCAAGAGGATCTCGACGCGGTCGATACCGCGCTCAAGAGCAACGTGCGCAAGGTGACGTTCGCCGACGGCCGCTCGACCGAATATCAAAACTCGGGCGAGCTGCTGAGCGTGCGCAACACCATCAAGGCCGAGTTGGATCAGGCCGCCGTGCGTGGGAGCCGTCGCACCCGGTCTGTGGTGCTTCGGACGTTGCGCCGATGAATTGGTTCGAGCGCTCCATCGCGGCGATCGCGCCGGGTGTGGCGGCTCGCCGCGCCATGGCCCGCGTCCGCGTCCAGGAACTGACGGCTATCGAGCGCCATCAGGGCCGCCGCACGCGCGCCAGCGCTGCCAACTTCGACATCAATACCGGCGATCCGAACGACGCGCGGCCGCGCCGCACGCTCGATCGGGCAACCGTCATCCGCCTCGCGTCGCAGAACCCCTACGGCAAGAAGGCGCTGAACGCGCTGGTCAACAACGCCGTAGGCTGGGGCATCACCGGCACGCCCAAGGGGCCGAAGGCGCTGGCCCAGCTCTGGCTCGATTGGGTGGAAGTCAGCGACTTCCGCGGTAGGCTGAACTTCTACGGCCAGCAGGAACTGGGCGTGCGAACGATGTTCCGCCAGGGCGAGGTGTTCATCCTGCGCCGGTGGGTGCGGGATGCAGCAGTGCTGCCGTTTCGCATCCAGCTGGTGGACGGCGGGATGCTCGCCACGGAGAAGTTCGGCGACAATATCGAGGACGGCATCCAGTACGACGAAGACGGCAACGTCGCCGGCTACTGGTTCCACCCGGCACGGGCGCGATATCGCGGCTTCAAGCCGCCCGTGTTCTTCGCGGCCGAGGACGTGATCCACCTCTTCGTCGAAGAGGATATCGGGCAGAAGCGCGGCATATCGGTGTTCGAGCCGGTGGTGAAGCGGCTCGACGATATCGATGAGACGCTCGATGCCGATCTCGTCCGCCGGAAGATCGACGCCTGTTTCGCCGGCTTCCGCACGCTGAGCGCGGAGGCCGACGAGCGGCCACTCGGCGAGCGGGAGGAGCGGGAGGGCGGCCTGCCGCCGATCGACAATATCGAGCCTGGCATGGTGTTCACGCTCGAACAGGGCGAGGACATCAAGTTCAGCGATCCCAAGCCGGTGGGCGGCGTAGGCGATGCGGTGAAGATCAACCTGCTCGCCGCGGCCGCCGGCATGTCGGTCACCTACGAACAGATGACCGGTGACCTGTCGAACGTGAACTTCTCGTCCTACCGGGCTGGCGCGCTGGAATTCGACACCTTCATGTCGCGCTTCCAGTGGAACACGCTCATTCCGGTGGCGCTCAATCGCGTCTGGGATTGGTTCTGCCAGGCCGCCTACGAGTTCGGCCGCACCGGCAAGCGCTCCTATCCGATCCGCTGGGCGCCCCCGCCGCGCAAGTCGATCGATCGCAAGGGCGATGCCGAGGCCGATATCCTCGAAATGCAGGCCGGTCTGGAAAACCGGCGCAGCCTGCTCGCCTCCCGCGGGCTCGACCATGATGTGTTCATGGACGAGACCGCTGCCGACCTGAAAAATCAGCAGGGCAAGGGCCTGTACTACAAGGGCGATCCCTTCAGCTCAGCCCAGAACGCCGCGGCCAGCGCGGATGCCGGTTCCACGGCCGCCTAGCAAGGAGACCATCATGAGCAAGTCCGAACCGGCGCCGCAGGGCGCCGCCGACGAGCCGCGTCCGGAAGGCCGCGTCGTCACCACCCCGCTGCCACCAGCAAAGCGGGGCAAAAAGGCGCTGCTGGTCGGCGCGGCCGCCGCAGCGATCGCGGGGCTGCTGACCCGAAACGCGCCCGAGCAGGGCGATCTGCAGGAGCGCCGCCAACCGCAGGCGAACGGGCGTGGCACACGCGATTTGTCCCTCACGCCGGAGAGCTACGACGCCACCGCGCGCACCGTCGAAGCCGTCCTTTCGGCCGGGACGGCCGTGCGGCGCTTCTATTTCACCGAAGAGCTGGAGATCAGCGACGCGGCGATCGATCTCGGTCGCGTCGGCGCGGGCATCTGTCCGCTGCTGGACACGCATAATCAAGGCAGGCTGGGCGACGTCCTGGGCCGCATCACCAACGTGCGGATCGAGGGCGGGCAGCTGATCGGCACGCTCGAGTTCGCCGACACGGACGCGGGCCGCGCGATTGAGGCGCGTGTCGCCTCCGGCGAGCTGCGCGCGATCTCGATCGGATATCGCGTCACCAAGTGGCAGATCACCGCCACCGACGAAAATGACCACGAGACCTGGCGCGCCGTCGCCTGGGAGCTGCTGGAAGCCAGCCTCGTGCCCGTTCCCGCCGATCCGAACGCCGTGGTTCGGTCTGCATCCGGGACTCCGCAACACGGCACCACCCAAGAGGAAGATGATATGCGACGCAACCTCCCCGGCGGCGCGGCTGCGGCCGCTCCTTCTGCCGCAGCTCCCGCCGCGCCAGCAGCTCCCGCGCCCGTTGGCGACCAGGGCGGCGCAGCGCGCGCCGAACCGCCCAGCGGCAGCGTGCGGATCACCGCCCGCCAGATCCGCGAACGCTGCGCGCGCTCGACCGATCTCGGCAGCGACTTCGCGCTCGACCTGATCGGGCGCAATGAGGAGAACCCGCTGAGTGAGGCTGAGTTCGAGCGTGCGATCAGCGATCGCCTGCTCGGCCAGCGCGAGCAGCCGCGCATCGACGTGCGCGTCGGCGCGGCCGGCACTGACAGCGAGGACTATCGCCGCGCGGTGGAAGTCGCCGTCACCCTGCGCGCCGATCCCAGTGCGCGTTTCGACCCGGCCGACGTCGAGCGGGCCCGTGAACTGCGTGGCCTGACCCTGATGGAGATGTCGCGCGACTATCTGCAGCGCACCGGCATCTCCACCGCCGGCATGGGCCGCCTTGACATTGCCGGCGCCGCGCTCGGCCTGCGCTATGGTGCCCACACCACCAGCGACTTCGCCAACGCGCTCTCCAGCGCCACCGGCAAGCGCGTGCGGCAGGCCTACCTTGCCGCGCCGCAGACCTTCGGCCCGCTGGTCATGACCGGCACGCTGCCGGACTTCAAGCCGACCAACATCATCGGCCTGGGTGATGCGCCGCAGCTGCTGCTGGTGCAGGAGAATGCCGAGTTCACCTATGGCGCGATGGCCGACACTGGCATGTCCTACCGCCTGCAGACCTATGGCCGCATCATCGCGATCACCCGGCAGGCTATCATTAACGATGACAAGCGCCTGTTCGCCCGCGTGCCGGACAAGTTCGGCTACAAGGCCCGCGATCTCGAAAGTGATCTGGTCTGGGGGCTGGTGCTGAGCAATCCGACCATGGGCGACGGCTTCGCGCTGTTCTCCGCGCAGCACGGCAATCTCGGCACCGCTGCCGACATCAACGTGGACTCGGTCACCGCGGGCCGCACTGCGATGGGCCAGCAGAAGAGCGTCGAGGGCGGCTTCATCATCGTGCGCCCCGCCTATCTGGTGGTCGGGCCGCTGATGGAGACGAAAGCGGAGCAGTTCCTGACTGCAGTTGCCGCGACGCAGACCGCGAACGTCAACCCGTTTGTCGGCTCGCTGCAGCTGATCGTCGAGCCGCGGATCACGGACAAGAGCTGGTACCTGTTCGCCGACAAGGCCGCGATCGACACGATCGAGCTGTCGCACCTGGAAGGCCAGGAAGACGTGTTCATCGAAACGCAGCCCGGCTTCGACGTGGACGGCGTCAAGACCAAGGCTCGCCTCGATGTCGGCGCCGCGATCGTCGACTATCGCGGCATGTACAAGAACCCGGGGCTCTGATCCCGGCGCGCTAAGGAGTGCCCCCAATGAAGCTTATCCTGTTGCTCGCGCCGGCAGTCATTGCCGGCGCCATTCGCTATCCCGTCGAAGGCCCGATCCCCGTCGCCGACGACGACTATGCCGACCAGCTGATCGGTGAAGGCAAGGCGGAGACCGCTGAGCTGGAAACCGATAGCGAGGATCTCGACGCTATGACGGTGCCGGAGCTGAAGCAGCTCGCGGCCGCCGAGGAAATCGATCTCGGCGAGGCCACCAAGAAGGCTGAGATCCTCACCAAGATCCGCGAGGCGCGCATCGCGCGCGCCGATCGCCCGCAGGAGTAATCCCCGATGAAGAACTTCGTGCAGAACGGTGACAACATCACCGGTGTCGCGCCCTATGCCGTCGCGAGCGGCCAGGGCTACCTCGACGGCGCCGAATTCGCGGTCGCGTCGGCCGACGCGGCATCCGGCGCCCCGGTGGTCGGCGTCGTTCGCGGCGTGTTCACGCTGCCCAAGGCGGCGGTGGCGATCGCCCGCAAGACGGTGGTCTATTGGGACAACAGCGCCCGAGTGGTCACCAATGTGGCGACGAATAACACCAAGATCGGCATTTCCATGGGCGCCGCCACCTCCGGCGCCGCCTCGGTCGACGTGCGGCTCGTTCCCGTCATCTGAACCCATGTTCCTCCCAGCCTGGGCGGGCGGCGATGCCTCGGCGCGCCGCCCGCGCCTTTTTGGAGACCAATATGTCCGTCATTCACCTTCATGGCCCGGCAAGGGCCAACGATGGATCGTTCATCGACGCGGGCACCGACGTGACGATCGGCGACAAGCCGAAGCAGATCGCCGCCGATCGCGCGAGCGAGCTCGTTAAGGCCCACACCGCCAAGCGCGGCGCCGGCGTACCGGCGCCGACCAGCTCCGATGCCTGATCCCTGGCAGCAGGCGGCGGCCGATATCCGCGCCGCCTCGCCGGATACCGTGCTGTACACCGGGGGCGGCCTCGCAAAGCCGACCGAGCTTCGCGTCATCTGGACCGATGCCCCCGGCGATCCATTCCAAGGCCCCGGCAACACCACGCGGACCATTACAGCGGAGATCGCCTGCGCTGATCTCCCCAACAGGCCAATCCGCTCGGATCGCTTGGCGCGGGGCGGCCTCACCTGGCAGCCGAACCAGGTCAGCTACGACGACAATGTCGACGCTTGGCTGATCGTCCTGGAGAAGGTGGCATGACGGCCCGCCGCGCTGAGGTCGTTGCGGAGATCGAGCGCCGGCTACGCTTGGTGCCCGGCATCGCCGAGGTGGAGGTAATGCCTTCCGCCGATCCCATGGCCTTCCCGGCATTTCACCTGTTCGACGACGGCCATGACCCGATCGAGGCGCAGGCGTCCGCCACCACGATGGAGTTTACGCCTCGCGTGGAAGCCTATTTCGAGCGTGACGGGGGCGCTGAGACCTATGCGCAGCTGAATGCCTTCTACGCCGCCGCTGTCTTCGCCGTGATGGGCGAAGACGATCAGCTCGGCGGCCTGGTCGAGACGATCGACGAAGGCCGTATGACGATCGGCGTCGCGTCGCTCGCGTCGGCCTCGCGCATGTATTTCGCACTCGAATTGCCCATCACCTTCGCCGCCCGTCGCGGCGATCCAAGCCAGCCCGCCTAAAGGAGGCACCCAACATGTCCGATCCTACGCAGCGCTCGGCGTTCATCGCCGTGGGCATCCGACTCATGGCCGACGACAACGACACCGCGCTTCCCGACCCGGCGACCGACTTCATCGGCATCGAACTGGACGGCATCACGCGCGGGTCTCCCTTCACCACGGAACAGTCGAATGAAGCGACCGGCTCGCTGGTCTCGGGCGCGGCGCAGGTGATCGGCCAGGCTGCCAGCTTTGCCTTCACCTCGCGCATTCGCGGCGCGGGGCCGGGGGTGGTGTACACCTCCACCGTCAAGCCGCCGCTCCATGCGGCGCTCTCGGCCTGCGGCAAGCGCGCCCAGTTCCAGGCAGCGGTCGCGGCCGCCGCGCTCACCGCCGGCAGCGCCACCAGCGCCACGCTCGCCAATGGCGCGCCCGCGACCGCAGGCGCGCTGGTCGGCATGCCGCTGATCCTGAGCGGGGGCACGGCGAACAACGGCCGCCTGCCGATGGTGACCGGCTACAGTGCGGGCCGGGTCGCCACCCTGTCCGAGACCTTCGACACGCCGCTGACGACGGGCGAGAGCGCGGCGATCCCGGCGAACTGGACCTATTCGGGCACCACGCCCGCCGACGCGACCGCCAAGGCGACCGACCAGCCCCTGGCGGTGATCGCCTTCTATCGCGACGGCGTGTTGTTCAAGTACACGCATTGTCGTGGCGTGGTGAACCTCAACGGCCGCTCCGCCCGCCCCGGCTTCGCCGCCTTCAGCTTCGCCGGCATCTTCGCCGGCAAGACGGACGCCGCGGTGCCCAGCCTCGCCGCGCTGAAGCAGCACGCGCCGCCGAACCTCGCGCGCGGTACCGACGCCTCGAACGTGGCGATCTTCAACCGCAAGCCGGTCTCGATCTCCACCTGGTCCTTCAATGATGGCGCCAACGTCACGTCGAGCGAGGACCCGAACACCAATATCGGCTTCGGCGCGGGCGAGATTGGCCAGCGCACCCCGGTGCTGACGATCGACCCGCTCGCCACGCTGGTCGCAAATCGCGACGTGCTGGCGCAGATCTCCACCGGCGCGCTGGTGCCGGCGTCGTTCCGCTACGGTACGCAGGCGGGGAACCGCTGGGCGCTCACCATCCCCGTCGCGCAGGTGACGGGCGAGAGCGACACGCAGCGCGACAACCTGGTCGGCGAGCAGATCACCGCGCAGGCGATCAGCCAGGGCAAGGATGCCTATCTGCGCGACACCGACAGCATCCTCTGCTTCTACTGATCGGGGCACCCATGATCGTCACCACCACCACCGAAACCGTGCCCTACACCCATCCCTGGGTGCAGAAGGTCGACGGCGCGCCTGTTTTCCACCTGCGCGCCGGCTCCACGATCGAGCGCGGGCAGATGACCGCGCTGCTCGACGGCCCGCTGCAGGCCGCCAAGGTCTGGAGCCACCAGCTGCGCGAGGCCCAGCTGAAGGGCATCGATGCGCTGTTCGCCGAAGAACCTGAATATGACCGGCTGGTCGCGATCTTCTCGGCTGAGGGCGAGGAAGCCGAGCAGCTGAGCGACGATGACAAGAAGCTCGCCAAGGCCGTGGACCCGCTGCTCGTGAAGCACTGGCCGGCCTATGCCGACCTCGTCGCCCAGATGGAGCGCCGTCGTACGCTGGTGCCCATCGTGGCGCTCACCCGCTACTGCACGGGCTGGGAAAACGTCCGCGACGAAAATGGCGCGGTGATCCCGTTTGAGGCGGACAAAAACGGCCATGTCGCCGATCGTGCGCTTCGCCGGCTGCAGGAGGTGGATCTGCTGTTTGCCGGCTCCCGAGCCTTCAGCCTGCAGTTCGGCGGAGGAGAGGAAAAAAACTTCGAGCGGCCGTCTTCGTCCGAAGACGGCCCGAAGACTTCGAAGTCGGCCTCACCGCGGGCGAAGGGTGGGAGATCGAAGGCACGCGGTGGAAGGAAAACCCCCGCATAGTCCTGCCAGGCTGGATCTGGGCTGTCGTCGATCTCTACTTCCAGTGCCGGCGGTTCGCCTCGCCGCTGACGGGGCGGGTGCTGCCATGCCCCGGCAGCGTCGGTGAACAGCCGGCGGCGCTGATGGACGCGTTCCTGCTCCTAGAATTGATGGAGAAGCCGGCCGATGGCTGACGGCGCCGATCTCATCATCGACGGCAAAGCACTGGATGCCGCCGCCGACAGGTTGATCCGCGGCTATCTGTCGGCCGGAACGAAGGCGGTCTCGGGCACTGCCCGCAACCTGGAGAAGCGGCTTGAAGACGCAACGCAGGCGGCTGTCCCCGGCAAGCTGTGGCGGGCCTGGCAGTCGAGCGCTTTCCCGCGGTCCGGCCCGGCGAGGAACCCAACCGCCACGGTCTGGCTGAAGGGGCGCGCTGATGGCCGCACCGGCGGCGCGGTGAGCTTCTGGACGCAGCCCGGCGAAATCCGGGGCAAGCGAGGGCAATATCTCGCCGTGCCGCTTCCTTCGGCGGGCTCGCGCGGCCGCGGGCGCGATCTCACTCCCGGAGAGTGGGAGCGCCGGACAGGCCAGAAGCTTCAATTCATCTACCGCGCCGGCAACTATTCGCTGCTGGTCGCGACCGGCGGCACGACGAACGCCCGGACTGGCGGCTTCCGCCAGCTTACCGGCGGACGCCAACGGGCAGGCCGGGGCGGGGCCAATCCGCTGCAAAGCTCGGTCGTGCCGATCTTCGTCCTCGTCCCGGTGGTGCGCTTCCGCAACGCCTTCGCAATCGAACCGATCGTCAACGCCGCCGATGGCGAGCTGGCGCGCGAATTGTTCAACGCAATCCGCGGCCTCTCGCTGCGCTGATCTGCTCGCAACTGGAAAGGTAGCCCATGGCACAGACGGACATCGTGGCCCGCCTGCAGTTGAAGGCTGAGCAGTTCTCGTCCGAGACTGGTCAGCGTTTCGCCGAGCTGAAGACCCGCGCGCGTTCGGCTGCGGCCGACATCCGCAGCGAATTCAACGGTGCGTTCGCGGAGGTGCAGCGCACGGCCCAGACCGCACTGCAGCTGCCGCGCACCACGGGCGGCGGCCTCGATCTGTCGCGCGATATTGCCCAGCTTCGCGCGCAGGAAGCGGCAGCGCAGAACACGGCGCAGGCCCAGCGAGAGCTGGCAGCGGCTGCCACGGCCGTGGCGGCGCGCGGCGGCGAGTCGGCAGCCTCCCAGCGCCTGGTCGCCGACGCGGCCATGGTGGCGGAGCGGGCCTCGGTCCAAGAGGCCGCAGCGATCCGCGCCAAGATCACCGCCTATGAAGAGCTGCAGGCCGAGCTTGCCCAGACCGTCAGCAAGACGCGCCAGCTGACGGCGGAAGAGCAGAACCTGGTCGATGCCGCAAAGCGTAGCGGCGCGGGGTTCACCAACATCGGCCAGCAGTTGGGCGACTTCACGGTGCAGGTGGTTTCGGGCCAGAGCGCCGTCGTCGCATTCGCGCAGCAGTTTCCGCAGGCCACCTTCGCGTTGTCGACTATGGAAGGCCGTGCCGGCGCGCTCGGACGCGCTCTCACCGGCCCCATGGGAACCGCCTTCACGATCGCGCTGATCGCCGCGACCCCGTTTGTCGCCAAGTTGTTCGAGAGCGCGGATGCGGCCGACGAGAGCGCGAAGAAGCTGCAGCAGGCGACCAGCGCTGCCGACTCGTTCGGCGCGGCGCAGCAGTTGCTCGGCTCGATCATCGATCTCACCACTGGCAAGCTGAAGACCCAAAACGAGGTTCTGATCCAGTCGATCAAGCTGCAGGCGCAGGCAAACCTGCTCGCGGCAAACAAGAAGATCGACGATCTCACCGGCGCGAACGACAAGGCTCTGGTGGCGGCCGCGCCGGGAACGGCTGGGCAGTTCGGCGTCGGCGCCGGCAGTGTCGATGCGGCAGCTCGCGCCAGCGTCGATGCCCGGCGACAACAGGCCGTGCAGGCGCAGATCTTCGCGAAGCTGCAGGCTGCAGTCGCCAACAATCAGTTGGCCACCACAAATCCATCTCTCTACGCGAAACAGGTTGGCGGCGACCTGACGATCGCGCTGGGGCAACTCGACCAGCTGGCCGTCAATGGAAGGATCGCCGGGCAGTCGCTGGTCGACGTGAAGGCCAAATTCAACGATCTGGCGAAGACGGCCACCGACAAGGCCGCCGCGCTGCAGGTGATTTCGGTTGCCGAGGGCGGGGCGATCCCTGAAGAGCTGAAGCCCTACCAGCGAGATCCCAAGCCGAAGAAGCCTCGGACGCCGAGAAAGCCCCGCGACTTCTCCCGCTCCGATGACGCTGCCGAGCAGGCGATTACCGCCATCAATGCCGAGTGGGACGATCAACCCCGCCTGATCGATCGCGCCCGAATCGCGACGCTGAAGCTGGACAACCTGACCGAGCAGCTGAGCAAGCGGAAGCTGACGCCCGAGGTGCAGAAGCTGCTCGGCCTGATCGATCAGGCGCGCGAGTCGATCAGGAACGGCATGGATCGTCCGTTCCGCGAATTCGTGGAAGCGCAGCAGGAAAGCCTGGAAGTCGGCCGCCTGGTGCTGGCCGGCAGGGATGCCGATGCCGAGGCGCTGCAGAACATCCTGCGCCTGCAGCAGCAGATGGGGCCGCTGAACGAAGCGCAGGTGCAGACGGCCTATCGGCTCGCGCAGCAGCACCAGGCCATCAATCGCCTGCTGGAGGATCAGCGCCGGATCGTTGGCATCTACGAGAATGCGTGGGGCGGGGTTCTCGATCAGGTCGACGGCGTGTTCGCCAAGATCCAGGGCAATGCCGGCGGCATCGTCGGGGTGGTGCAAAAGCTGCAGCGGGATCTGCTGAGCAACGCGCTGTTCGGCGGCATCGATCGCGAGATCGAGGACTATATCCGCAAGATGACGGGCAAGCAGACGCCCGCCGAGATCCTGCAGGATCAGGCCAAGGGTGCCGCCGTGGTTCTGCGGGACACGGTGAACGACTTCGTCGACGCACTCTCGGATGCCACGCTGCGCATTCGTGGGTATGATCCCCAAGCGGCGCGCGCGGCGGCATCTGTGGCGTCCCCGGCCATCGCCCAATATTTTGGCGGCGGGGGCTATAGCGCGAACGACAATGAAATCGTCGTCACCGGCAAGGCCAGTGCAGGCGAAGCCCTCGGCCTGGTGCGCTCCAGCAAGGTGCTCGAACTGGCGATCGACGGTTGGGCCAAGCGGATGGAAAAGCTTGGCATCACGGTGCCGGAGACCATCACCAAGGGCCTGAAGGGCAACCTAGGTACGATCTTGGAAGGCGCCGCCTTCGGGGGCATCGGCGGCTCGGTCTTCTCGGCGCTCGGCGGCGGCAAGGCCGACAAGACGGCCAGCGGCATCGGCGGCGTCCTCGGCGAATATGGTGGCAAGGAACTGGGCAAGACGATCACGAAGGAGATCGGTGGCTCGCTGGGCAAGACGCTGGGCGGCTTCGCGGGGCCGCTCGGCGCGATTGCGGGCGGCATCATGGGCAACGTCGTCGGCGGCCTGTTCCAGAAGACCGAGCGCGGCTCGGCCCAGATCACCAGCGTCGACCAGGCCGCCGTTGTCAACGGCAACTATTCGGCGGTGCAGTCCGATCTTGGCGGCCTCGCCACCAACGTTCAGACCGGCATCCGGCAGATTGCCGACGCGCTGGGCGGCGACCTGGGCACCTTCGCGGTCAGCATCAACAAGTACAAGGATAGCTACCGCGTCGACCCTTCGGGCGGCACCAGCGTGGGCGGCAAGTACGGCAACAAGGACGGCGTCCTGAAGTTCGACGGCGACCCCGAGGGTGCCGTGCGGGCGGCGATCGCGAACGCCCTGGCCGATGGCGCGATCAAGGGCATCAGCGATGCCTCGCAGCGAATCCTCGCCAGCGGCAAGGATCTTGAGACGGCAATCAGCAAGGCCGTGCTGATCGAGGCGATCCCCAAGAACCTGAAGAAGATGCTCGACCCGGTGGGGGCCGCGATCGACGATCTGAACCGCGAGTGGAAGAAGACCGTGGCGGCGCTGAAGGAAGGCGGTGCCTCGACCGAGCAGATGGCGCAGGCGCAGCAGCTCTATAACCTGCAGCTGGATCAGGTGAAGAACAGCACCGCTGCCGCCAGCGCGACGCTGCGCGATTTCCAGGACAGCCTGAAGATCGGCAGCGCCTCGCCCTATTCGCTCCGCGACCAGGAAGCGGCGGCGCTGGCGAAGCTGCAGCCGTTCCTCGACCAGATCGCGCAGGGCAAGAGCATCGACCAGAGCGCCTATCAGGCGGCGGCGAACAGCGCGATCGACATCGAGCGCCAGATCTACGGGTCCACGAAGCAGTTCTTCGACTTCCTCGACCAGATCCAGAGCGCCACCAACAAGGCGATCAGCTCTATCGACAATGCCGTCCCCGTCTCGCCCGCGGTGGAGAACCCCTTCGCCAGCGCAACCGCGACCAGCACGGCCGATACGGCGAAGAACACCGCCACCACCAACGCGCTGCTCGAACAGCTCTCCACCCTGACGGCGCAGACCAACCAGATCCTCGCCCAGCTGGGCGGCGGGGGAGGCGGGGGCAGCAGCAGCTTCCTCTCGGCCAACCGCAACTTCGTACAGAGGTAATCATGCCTGCAATCGATGCAGATATCGGTGCCGCGTCGCGCGACGTGGTGACGGCGACGTGGAGCGATGCCGCGATCGCCGCGCGTCACCCGTCCGCCCGCGACGGCACCGTCGAGGCGGCACCCGGCTATTTCGATAGCCTCGCCGACGCGCAGGCCGTCGCCAACCAGCGCGGCGCGCTGATCGGCGCCGAGCGGCGGCGGTTCGCGGTGGTGGCTGATGATGTGCTTGCCTTCAATCCGGCGCTGGGCCTTCCGCAGGCGCGCGTGATCGATCCCGAGCAGTCGCTCGACGCAACGCTGCTGGCCGCGCGAATCGAGGTGGATTTCGAGCAGGAACGCACCAGCCTGGAGGTGTTCGGCTGATGGCAAACGCACTTTTCGTAAAGCCACTGCCGTTCACCGCCACCAGTGCGGCCACAGGCTTGGGCGATCCGAACTATCTGGGCAACGACTATGCGGGCATCGTCTGGCGTAGCACCGCCACGGCCGCGCCGTCCGTCAAGCTCGACCTTGGCGCCGATCAGGTGATCGATACCGTGATGCTGTTCGGCATCGCGTCCAGCGCCGACTTGGCGGGAGCCACGGTGCAGATCTACGGGGCGACGACGGCCGAGGGGCCAACGCGAGCGCGCGGCGATGGTGGGCGGCCGCTGCTCGCTGGCTCGATCATGCCGCAAATCCGCGGCGGCGTGGCGTTCCTGCCATTGCCCGTTGGCTGGCCCCCCCTCCGGTACCTTGAAATTGCGCTGTCGAACGGCGGCGCTTGGCTGCAGCTCGCGCGGGCGGTGGTGGGCGACAAGTTTGAGCCGGCGATCGGCTTCGAATACGGCCTGCAGCTGGGCGTCCGCGATCTGGGCTCGGCCGATGTGTCAGCGCGCGGCGTACTGCTGCGGCGGCGGGCGAAGAAACTGCGCACCGTGTCGCTCAACTTCCCGACGTTGACGAAATTCGAGGCGGAGCGCACCGCGCTGGAGCTGCTCGACTATGCCGGCAACACCGATTGCCTGGCGCTCTGCATCAACCCGGCGGCCGAGCCCGAGCGGCAGGAACGCTGCTGGTTCGGCCCGCTGGTCGGCGACCTGGGCACCACCTGGGCGACGGCCAGGGGCTTCGAATGGCGCGCCAACCTGCTGGGGCTGATGTGATGACGATGTGGGCGCAGATCGATGCCTATGATCCGGTGGCCGGCGCCCCGGTGGTGCTGCGCGCCGCCAGCGTCGACGATCCCGCCGTCTGCATGGCGGCGGGCGGCCCCTGGTGGCCCATGCTCGCGAAGCTGCCGGTGCTGCGCTACGATCTGTTCGACGGCGCCTTCGGCGGCGAGATCTCGGCGCCAACGGGCACGATCGAGCTGCAGGCCGAAGCATGGCCTAACCTTGGTCGCTATGCCCTCGCCGATGCGCGGGTGCAGCTGTGGACCGACATCAGCAGCGATCCGATCTTCGACGGCCGCGCCACCGCGCAGCCGCAGCTGCTCGACGGCCGCGCGCAGCTCGCCATCCGCGTCGACGACGGCTGGCTCGATAAGCCGCTGCTCGCCACCTATGCGGGCACGACGGGGGTGGAAGGACCTGCGAGCCTGAAGGGCCAGCCCAAGCCGCTGGCGCTGGGCGCGCCGCGCTACGTCGCCGGCAAGCTGATCGACAGCGTCAACAACGTCTTCCAGGTCTCGGCCTATGGCGCCGTGCAGGCGTTCGAGGCCGCGCTGGAGCGGCTCGCGCGGTTCGAGGGGGCGCTGGCCGACTATCCCAACTATGCCGCCCTGGTCGCGGCAACGGTGCCCGCCGGCACCTGGGCGACGTGCAAGGCGCAGGGCCTGGCCCGCTTCGGCGCGCCGCCGAACGGGCAGGTAAGCTTCCTGATGCAGGGCGACGCGTCCGGGCCGAACGGCTGGGCACGCAAGCCGGGCCAGCTGATCCGGCGCCTGGCGCTGCTCTCGGGCGGCGCGGGCAAGATCGACGACGCCTCGCTCGACGCGCTCGACGCGGCGCGGCCCTACAACCTGTCGCTCTATCTCGATCAGCAGACGACGGCGCGGCAGCTGATCCAGGCAATCGCTGCCAGCGTCAACGCGGTGGCGGGTGTCAGCTGGGCGGGCAAGCTGTTCGTGGTGCCGGTGGGCCTCGGCGCGGCGTCGCTGACGCTGGCGGCCGACGGATCGGCGCTGCCGCCGGTGCGCAGCGTGGAGCAGATGGAGGTCTCGGCCCCGTTCTCCAAGGTGGCGATGGCCGCGGCGCGCGCCTGGACCGTGCATGCGCTGGCCGACATCGCCTTCGCCGATCCGCTGATCGACATGGGGCCGTACGACCCCGCCGTCACCTATCGCGCAGGCAACATCGTCCAGTTCGAGGGCTCCAGCTATCGCTACAGCAGCGCGACGCCCAGCGCCGGCAATGCACCCCCGAACACCGCCTATTGGGCCGTGCTGGCCGCGCAGGGCGTCCCTGGGGAGCCGGGCCCGCCGGGCAAGGCGCTGACGATCACCAGCGATCGCCAGATGATCACCTATTCCAGTGCCGGCTTGCCGGTGCCCGAGGGGCAGACGGTGACCTTCACCGCGAACAAGCAGAACACGGCGGCGACGGTCTACTGGTCGCTGGCGGATGGCGCGGGCAACCCGGTCTCGATCACCTATCTATCGGGCGCAACCGGCGACAGCGTGCAGATGACCGAGGCGGCCTTTGCGGCGGCGCGGGGCACCACGAAGAGCGTGATCGTCACGGCGACGTTGACGGACGGCGCCACGCTCACTTCCAAGGCGCAGGTGGCCGCCGTGCAGGACGGCGCGGCCAGTCCCTCGGCAACGGCGCTGCGGCTGACGACTCGCTCGATCCAGATCCAGGCATTCGCCGACGGAACGGTGAAGGGGCTGGAGAAGGCCAACGGCCAGCTGAGCGTGTGGAACGGCGACGCCAACATCACCGCCGCCGCAACGCTTTCGGCGGTGGCGGAGGGCTGCACCGGTACCATCAACACCGCCGCCGATACGCCGGTCTCCGGCAAGCCCAAGGGCTATTACCAGATCACCGGCATGTCGGCGGACGATGGCACGCTGACGCTGACCGCGGTGGTGGGCGGCGTGACCCTTTCCGAGGTGGTCTCGATCTCGAAGCTGCGCGGGGGCTACGAGATCATCAAGGCGCCCAATCCGCTGCCGACCGATCACCTGTTCGAGGGGCGGATGGTTTTCCTCGAACTCGACGGCAAGCTCTGGCGCTTCCACGATGGCGCATGGACCAGCGCAGTGCCCGCGGCCGACCTGGTCGGCACGGTGGCATCGTCTCAGCTGGGCATCGGTGTTGGTGGAAACCAGCTGATCGGTGCGGTGCCAGGGACGAACCCGCGCAACTATATGCGGTTCGCCTACAACCCTGACGGTGTGCAGTATTACGACGTAGTCACCGGTGGCCTCACCACCGGCGGGCAGGGCGTGCTCCAATCTCTAAACTTCGGGTACGACCCCGGCCCTGACTACTCGCTTCCGGATGGCTCCACTTTCATGGTGTACCAGCCCAACAGTCAGACGGGTGCTGCGCACTTCTCTGACATTCGCATGGCCAGGATGAAGAACCAGAACGGCGACCTGGACGAGATGTGGCCTATTGAAGAGGGTAAGACTTACGAGTTTAGTCTCTGGGCGTGTGCCTATGGCTGTCGTCTCGCTGTTCTCATCGTGTGGTTCGATGGTGACGGAAACGCTCTCTCGGAGACCCCAACCGGCGACCCTGTGGCGAACTCCTACGCCCTTGTGGAACCTGACGAAGTTCCGGGTCGGACCACGCTCGGGGGCTACAAGCGCATCTATAACCGAGGCAAGGCTCCGGTCGGAGCGCGACAGGCGATGCTGGTGTTCCGAAAGGCGCACACTACTCCAAACGCTTCCGGAACTAGCCGCCTCTTCGGTGCGCGACCCATGTTCGCCGAGACCGCCGAGAACGCGACGGAGATGCTCCCGTACAGCGTGCCAGCCTATGGCTTCCTGAGGGCCGAAAACCTCATCGCGCGTTCGATCGTTGGCGAAAAGGTCGCCTTCCAAACGCTCATCGGCGACCACATGCAGATCGGCTCGATCGATGCTGCCCGCCTCGCGGTGACCGAGCTTTCGGCGATCACGGCGCGGATCGGCCTCTTGCGCACTGCAAGCGCTGGCAAGCGGGCGGAGTTCAGAAATGACGGCGTGGCGGTGTTCAACAGCTCGAACGTCAACACCTTCTTCGCGGGTGAATATTGATGCCCGGCGGCTTCATCCAGCGCTCCGCCTCTGGCGCAGTGATGTTCGATTCGGCCATCGACAGCGCGGGCAAGGCGCTCGGGGAGTTCACCGTGGGAGCAGGGGCCGGCTCCCTCACCGATGGTCGCTTGCTTGCCGGAAAGGGCTTCGTGTTCCCGAAGACGCCCTACCAGTTCGGCACCACCCGCACCTTCACCTTCTCCGGGGCAACACTGAGCTGGGACGCGCAGACCATCGCGGGGCCGACTGCCTACATCTATGCCGTCGGGAAGGCCAACAACCCGGCTTATGTGTCGACCCATGTGCCCGGTACCGCCGGGTTCTTCGCCCGTGACGACAACGGCAATTTCATGCTGGACGAGACCTTCTTCACCTATCACTTCCTCGCGAAGGTCACCGCCAGCGTCGCGGTCGGGAACAATGTTCCGATCGTGGTGCCGTTTCCCTACAATAACTTGCCGCCCTACGCGATCAGGAGCGACGTGTACGTCACGCCGCTTTCATCCTCGGTCAACTCCGGCGGCCAGAATGTTCTCGTGGTGCGGGCGTTCGGCACGGGCACGGTCGAGATCTACTTCTTCGGCAAGGTGCCCTCTCTCGGCTCCGGCGGCGGGATGCGCTGGTGGAGCAATTCGGGCGAGCTGATGGGCGACACCAGCATCCCGATGCTCAATATCGTCGACACGCTGCCTTTCTCCGGCAGCCTGTGGGGTGGCCCCGATCGCTATCTGGCCGGCGCGCGTGCGGGGCGGCGCTATGCCGTCATGATGCATTCCCCTGGGCGGCACTATCAGGTTTTTCAGGGTTCAGGTGGGCAGACCGGCGGTGGCACCACGCGGATCTCGGTCGCGGCGGGGCGGGTCATCACCTCCGGCGACCAGGACTTCCCTTCCGTGGCCGAGCAGCTTCTGCAGGAGGTAACCTCTGGGGGCGCCGCGCAGAACCTGTTCGTCGACGGCTCTTTCTCTCTCATCGATGTGACAGGAATGTAGGCATGTTCATCCGCGAAATGGTGGCGCCGAACGGTGCGGCCACCCGCTTTCATCGCGCAATCCGCTTCGAGGTGCGCCCTGATGCCACGCATGCGGTGGTGCAAAGCTATCACCTTGCGGACATGCAACTCGTGTCCTGGGAAGACGTGTACACGATCCCGCTGCTGGTGCGCATCACCAGCCTGCAGGATGTCGAGCAGATCCTGACCGCGCCTGGTGCCCCGTTCGACGGCGGAACGGTGATCGACCCGATGGCGGGAGATCTGCAGCTCGCGAAGGCCCGTGCCTGGGCGGCGGTGAAGGCGGCACGCGATCGAGCGGCGGACGGCGGCTGCGATTCCGCGCTGGGACGCGTCGACACCACGGATCGCAGTCGCATCCTGATATCGGGCACGGTTCAGATGGCGCAGATCGACAAGGCGGCCGGCAGGCCATTCTCTGTCGATTGGACGATGGCCGACAACAGCCCAGTGGCGCACGATGCCGACGCCATCATCGCGCTTGGTGTCGCCGTGGGTATGCACACCGCCGCCTGCTGGGATCGGGCGCAGCAACTGCGCGGCGAGATCGAGGCGGCCGAGACGGTGGAAGAAGTCGCGGCGATCGACATCGCCACCGGTTGGCCGGGGGCGCCGGCATGACAATCACGATAAAGGGGGCAGGGCCAATGACACCGGGTTTCGAGGCCTTGCTGGCGAAGTTCCTGGCGAAATACGGCTGGATCTTGATCGGCATCACGTTCGGCTTTGCGGCGAAATATGCGCTGCTGATCAAGCGGGGCGTGCCGGTGAAGGCACGGCTGGTGTTCGCGGATCTGCTGCTGCTGCCGATGGTGGCGCTGATCGCCTACTGGATGGCCACGCGCGCCGGCTTCGAAGCGGAGGCCTCCGCGCTCTTCTCCGCCTTCTGCGCGGTCGGCGCCGATCGCCTGGTGAAGCTGCTGACCGATCGCTTCCTGCAGCGCGTCGACAGCGAGGCCGAGCTGGTCGCCAATCAGATGCTCGGCCGTGCGCGGACCGTGGTGGCGAACGAGCTGGCGGCGGAATCAATCATCGAGGCGCATGCCGATGGGCGGGCGCCGAAGGAATATGCGGCGCTGAAGCCGCACCCGCAGGCGCCGAAGAAGAACGCCTGATCTTCCTCTAATCCGGAGAATATCGATGGATCTGACGACGCTTCGGCGGCGGCTGGCGGAGCTTGGCCAGCGGCCCGGGGCTGATGGCGCGCCGTTTGGCGCGGCCGATCGCTCCGCCATCCTGACGGCGCTGACCGACGGCCCCGATTACAAGCTGGGCGACGACGACGTTGCCGACGCGGCCGACCAGATAAAGGTGGAGCCCGCCGCGATCTGGGCGGTGTGGGACGTGGAGGGTAGCGCCGCGCCCTTCATCGACGGGCGGCCCACAATCCTGTTCGAGCCGCATCGGTTCAGCCGGGCCACCGGCCATCGCTACGACGTAAGCCACCCCACAATTTCGTCGCGGAAGTGGAACCGCAAGCTATACCCGGCCAAGCAGGTGGGGCGCTGGACGCAGCTGCTGGACGCGGTGGCGCTGGATGTCGACGCGGGCTTCGCCTCGGCCAGCTATGGCGGCTTCCAGATCCTCGGCGAGAATTTCGAGGTCTGCGGCGCCACGTCGCCTTGGTCCTTCGCCTGGCAGCAGGCCCAGACCGAGGCCGACCAGCTCGCCGCCTTCCTCAAATTCGTCCAGGGCAATGGCCTGGTCGGCGCGCTACGTCGGCACGATTGGGCCGCGTTCGCCAAGGGCTACAACGGCACCGCCTATCGCGAGAACCGCTATGACGAACGCCTCGCGGCAGCCTTCGTGAAGCGGGGTGGCGCGTGAACTCCCGCGAACAGCTGATCGCCTATCTGGCGACGCTGGTGGCGCTGGTGGTGGTGCTGCTGGGCGCGATGATCATCGCGGCGCTGTCGAACGGCATCATCGGCAAAATGGAGGCCTTCGGCCTGGGCACCGTCACCGGCGGCCTGATCGGCCTGATGCGCCTTCCGTCCGCGCGGCCGCTGGAGCCCGCCGGCACTCCCTCCGATCCCGTCAGCACCAAGGATGTCACGCCATGACGTTGCCCAGCCTCCGAACCATTCTGATCATCCTCGGCATCTTGGCCGCGCTCGGCCTAGCGCTGTTCGTGCGCGGCTGCAGCGGATCCGAGACCCGCGTCAAGCTCGCGAACGGGCAGGGTGCCGCCGCGACCGAAAGCGCGCGGGATACCGTGCTGACAATCGGCAACCAGACCGCCGCCGAAGGCCACATCGACGACATCACCAAGGAGAACGAGCATGAAATACGTGCAGCGCCTGGCGCGAATGCTCCCGTTGATCCCGCTGCTCGCGACGCAGGCCTGCGGGCTCTTTGCAAGCGGGCGTCCTATCGTAGCGACCCAAAGTGCCTGCAGTTCGCTGCTCCCCGATGAATGGCTGTCGGGCGTGGTCGGCGCGCCGCTGCCGACCGGTGACGTACTGGCCGACTGGCAGGTGTTTGCCGACGCGCAGACCGGCCAGCTCGACAAGGCGAACGATCGCTATCGCGCGGCGATCGGCATCGTCGGCCGCTGCGAAGCGCGCGACGCGGCTGCGGTGAAGCGGGCCAGCCGCAGCTTCCTCGGGCTCTAATTTCCCGCTCCCGCCACTTCCACGACAAGAAAAGGGTCTCGACCGATGAAAACCATCCTGCTCTGGGACCAGCGGTTCCCGGATCGTCCGCCACACCGAATGTCGGTGAACGACACCTTCGCCTCGGCCGCCGTACGCTCCGGCTTCGCGGCGCCGGTCGACCCGGCCGATTTTGCTACGCTGAACGTCGGTGGCCCGCTCGATCCCGGCACGCCGACCGAGATCGCGTTGGAAGACGGTGTATCGAAGCGGATGCGGCGAATTGCGGTGCCGGCGAGCGTGGCGGCGATCGCGATCTCGTTGGGCGTGGGCGCGAGCATTGGGAAGCCAATCAGTGCGACGCCGTTGCCGACGTTGACCCTGACGCCCACCAGCGCCTCGATCCCTGCGAACACGGCAGCCGGCTATCAGCTGTTCGCGATCGGCAACGTACCTGCGGGTGTGACGCCTACGATCAGTCCGAACGACGGCCGCTTCGTGATCAGCGGGAGCGCCGGCACCGGCTGGGTCGCCGTTGTCGGTCTGAGCGCGCTTAGTGCCGGATCGGTCGACATCGCCGTTTCTGCAGCCGGCGCCAATGGAGCCTCCTTCGCGCTCACCGTCACGGCAGCGTCATCGGTGACTTTTCAATTCCCTGCGGTTCAAGCCAAAATGGCGGCTGGCCAGCGATCGCAAATTGCGATCGTCGGGGACAGCGCAGTTGCGGGCTGGGGCGGCGGCGTCGACAGCGGCACGGGGGCTGCCAGCCAATCGACCGCGGGTAATGCTCCGGGCAACTATCTCCGCAACAAGTCTTGGCCTGCCCAGCTCAAGGATATGCTGATCGCTCGCGGCGTTCCATGCCGACACGACGCGTTCTTCACCTCGCAGCCCGACTCGAGCGTGGCGAACATGCAGGCCGCAAATCCGAATATCGTTATCGGTACCGGCTGGACGCTGACCAACTATAGCCTTAGCGGCTCGATGTTGAACTGTCCGAACACGGTCACCACGCCGATTACGTTCACCCCTGAAATCGCGGCCGACTCCTTCGACATCATCCATTCGGCAACGGCGGGCCTGGGGATCATCGTGGTCCAGGACGAAGATGGCCTCAACGTCCAGATCAACGAGGGCACCAACAGCGGCGCTCAGGTTGTCACGGCGAGCGGCAACGGCATGAAGCGGACCACCATCACGCGCCCCGTCGCCTCGACGAAGCCGATCACCATCACCCGCGTTTCTGGCGGCCAGGTCTTTCTGGTTGGCATCATTCCCTACAACTCGACGTCGCCCTGCCTTGAGATCCTCAACCTCGGCTGGCCTGGCGCCAAGGCGTTCGGCACCAACGGGACCGGCCACTGGAATATCTATTCCGATCCGTCGACCATGACCGCGGCGACGCCGTACAATGCACTCGGCGCGCTCAACTCGGATGCCTATATCATCGAGCTGGGCACGAACGACGCCAACCAGGCCGTGACCGCGACGGACTTCCAGACCGCGATGACCAACATCGCCACCAAGCTGAAGGGCCAGGCTGGCGGGAATGGCGCCAACGTGGCGCTGGTCAAATGCCGAGTTGCCATGACCGGCGGCTACAATATGTCGTCGGAAATGCTCGCGGTGATAGACACTGTCACGGCGAACCTAAGCCTGGCGCCGGTGATCAACTACAATGTGATCCCGTTCGTCACCACCGATCGGTTCGACGGCACGCACCTCTCAGCGCAAGGCTACGCCAAGGAAGCGACTGTCGCGCGCCAGAGCATGATCGGCTCGTAATGGCCACCCAGACCGAGCAATGGGTTGCCGACTGGCTCTCCCCGTTCCTGCAGTCGATCAAGGCGATGGTGTCGTTTCCGGACACGCCTCGCCTCGTCTGCCTCGTCTTGCAGACGGGGCACATCGTTTTCCACCGCGACGGCTTATTCTCGGTATCCGATCCCGACGAGCCACAGGAGAAGACGGCGCAGAAGCTGCATGGGTTGATCGCCGTCACCGCGCAGTTCGACCCGCCGCCGGCCCAATAATGGCACTCTGCGATCGGTGCCGGTGCCAGGTCGAAAGCGTGCATGAATGGGGCCCGTGGCGGGTGGAAGGGGCGTATAGCACCGCTCCGACCATCTACTTCCGTTCCCACTATGTGCATGCGCGCGGACGGTGCGCGGTGCTGCTGGCCCTCCTGATCCAGCGGAAAGGCAAGCTGCCGGTGTCGAGCGTGGAGTCCATGGCGCCGGTTCGAGAGGGGACCTGCTCGAACGTCGGCATCCAGCTCGCCTATCGGGTGCGAAAGCTGGTGCGCGAGGCCACCGGTGGCGCTTGGCGCCTTACAGCAGTGATCGATGGCTTATACTTGCTCGAACAAGCTAAAGGGGCCTAGCAAGCGTCACTATCAAGACACAACGGCCGAAGATCGGCGCTTGCGGCATCGCGAGGCTATAGCTTAGAAGCTAACCCTAGAAGAGTCCTGCTGACACAGGCAGGAGTCTTTCCTTCAAGGGGGGCGAAGGGCGACATGAGCGTTGAAAGTGAGATTGTGCGTCCTGCACAGTCGGTCGGGGGGCGATACAAGACGCTCGATGCAATCCGGGGAATGGCCGCGCTAGCAGTCGCTGCCTACCATCTCGGCCAGAGGGACGTGCAATTCATCCCGGGGGGCTATCTCGCGGTCGATTTGTTCTTCATCCTCAGCGGATTCGTCATCGCCCTAAATTATGAAGGCAAGCTCACCAATGGGTTGAGCTTTGCTGACTTCTTCTGGCAGAGAATTTTGCGGCTCTATCCGATTTATTTCGTAGGGCTTGTGCTCGGCTGCCTGAGGCAGGTTGGTGGCGTCTTGCTGCATCTCCCCCATAGCCTGGGGATGGGGGAAGTCGCTTTTGCCGCGCTGTGCGCGTTATTCATGCTGCCCGCCCCACCGATGGGACCTGGGCCTTATGAGCTTTTCCCGCTGAATATCCCCAGCTGGTCCCTATTCTTCGAGTTCGCGGTGAACGTCCTGTTCGCGCTGGTCTTGGTGCGCCTGCGGACCCGGCATCTGCTGATTATTTCCGCTGCCGCGCTGGCATGGCTGGCACCGCAGATCGCTTCGCCGGAGTTCTTCAACGTCGGCTGGTCTTGGCAGCATTTCGATCTTGGTTTGGCCCGCACGCTGTTCGCCTTCCCGGTGGGGATGGTGCTCTGGCGGCGGATGCGCCTTTCCGATCGAAGGGTCTCCTGGATCTCGCTGGCGGTGGTGGGGCTCGTGTTGGTGTTGATGATGGCCCCCGTTGGCAATCATCGGCGGCCGATGTTCGAACTCCTCACCGTCTTGGCGATCTTTCCTTTGATCGTGTGGTTCGGCGTCCACTACGAGCTTCCGGCAAAGGTGGCTCCGCTTTTCAGCTATCTTGGCGACATCTCCTACGCGGTCTACGCGATCCACTTTCCGTTAGTGGTTGTGTTCGTGATGCTGGGCAAGCGTCTGCATCTCCATGGCCTCGTAACCACGGGTCTGTTCGTGCTGTCGGTCGGTTTATTGGCCAGCGCGGTGGTCCACTGGTTCGACACACCAGTCCGGCGCATGCTGCGAGGGTTCGTCGCGGGACGAGCGGGGACGCGATCGACAGCCACGGCTTGATGGGGAGCTGCCAGCGAACAGCGGCCGCCTTGGAAGATAGCTGCCCTCGACTCCTGCGAATGTTCTCTCCATGTTCCGCGAATGCGAGTCGCCAGAGACCGAGCCATCTTCCATGCGCTGTGCGTGGTGGACGAGGCGCAGGAGCGCGCCAGAACCGGAGCTGTGCCGCCAACGGCGGGGCTCCGGCTGGCGCTAGCGTTCCTGCATCTCTGCGGAGCGGAGCGGAGCTGGATCGAGCAGTTCTGGAAAGCAGCGGTCGGGCGGTCGGAGACGGGGCAGGGTGCCACCGCGTTCGGCCGCAGCCAGGAGATGACAGCGGCCGTGAACGCGATCACGCGTGCGGTGGGCGTCGAGAGATCCTCGGCGTTCTTGGACGCTCTGCGTGACGCGCGCCGCAGCTAGCGTTGCGGCGCGGCGGCTACTTTTCCGCCGAGCTTTTCGCGCGCCGCTTCGGCGAGGAAACGAGATCGATTGCTGGCGACGCGATCGATCCGCGCGAGCAACTGATCCTCGATCGTGATTTGAACTCGAACGGCGCGGCCCGGGCGCTCGCCTGCAACCAGAAGCCTTGCGACCTCGACGCTACCCTCCTCTGGATGGATGGCATCGATCGCGGACGGCTCGGGAATCGGGTCGCCGAATTCGGACATGACGGACAGGTGCCCCTCAAGCGCCTCTTGCGCGCCTTCGGCGGCTTCCTGGGCAGTGCTGCCGGCGGAAACGCAGCCCGGCAGGTCCGGGAAGTACACGCCGAACCCCTCCGAGTCTTTTTCGATGATCGCAGGATAGTAGACGGTTGCCATAATCATTCCCTTCTCGGGCAGATGGTGTGTGCCGCTCACTTATTGAGCGGCACACCAGTTTGCTTCGTGATGCTGTTGAGCGTGCCCTTGGGCAGGTGGCTCTTCGGGTGGGGAACCGTTGCCAAGCCGGGCTTTGTCGGGTGGCGGAAGTGCTTGTGGCTTCCGGTCTGGCGGACTTCGTACCACCCGTCTGCTTCGATCAGTTTTATCACTTCCCGGCTTTTCATCTCGGCTCCCTCGCTATGTGTATTCTATACACACACAGCCGCCGCGACGCAAGCATCTATACACACGATATACAGCTATCAGCGTATTTTTCCGCTCGAAAGGTTAGCCAAATTCGGCGAGGCCCAGAGGTGATCCGCGCAAAATTCCGGTAGGGTGGACACGCTAAACGGTTGATAATGAACGATTGCCGCTATCCTGCCGGGCCCACCAGTGTGTTGCTTGGTATCGAGCGTGCGAGGCCTTGTGTCCGCAGCCCGGACGCTCTAAGCGCGGCGGTCCGTCGGGGAGTAGCGCAGTCTGGTAGCGCATCTGGTTTGGGACCAGAGGGTCGCAGGTTCGAATCCTGTCTCCCCGACCATGACATGCGCGGCGTTCCGGCTGCTTCCGCTCCTGTCCTTCTTTCCGCCGGTAGAGCAGGTGCGAGCCGCGGCTGACGGATTCTCTACCTCCGCTATTGGCCGTCGGCGGCGCCGAGGGCGGCTGGCGGACCGTCCACCCGGCACGATCGCACCAGCCTTGCAGAAAAAAATCCCCGCTGAACGATATGGGAAGGTGGTGAGGATTTGTCGGACAGGGTTGTTGTCCGGCCAGGGAAAGCTGTTGGGGATCAGGGCGATTTCATTGCACTGACGCAGATTTGACCTGCTCACTCGGCAGTTCTGGCGAACCGTTTGGCGCTGTCTTTCATCGCGCGTGTGAAATTCATCAAGCGCATGCAGGCGGCGTGCGCCGTCAGTGTCGGGGGCTGCAAACCTACCCATGGTGGCGACATATACCGGCCTGTTGCAGTGCGGCATTCGTGCTCATTGGATTTGCAGAATACGCCTCAAGCCAGGCTTTTCGTCTGTAATTGTTGTGCTGCAAAGCGAAACGCTTTGGTTGACATTCGCGTAAACCTATTGGGGTTCTTGCTGTGGTGCGCGAATGCAGCGGGGAATGGCAAGCAAGGAATGTAGCTGTAACGAATCATTACTTTCCTCGCGGCGCGCCTTCAGTCGCTTCCGGGCATATTCTCCGCACAAATGTGTATCGCTATCCCGGGAACCAAATGGTTAAGAAGTGGTTAACTCACACGGTTGCATGCACGATGTGCTCGGCCCGCGTTTTCTTCGTGCATATACTTCGGATATGTGAAGTGTAATGCGGTTTTATGCGTTAATAGTGCGGCCGCAGGCGAAGCACAATTGAGTATAGAATACCTTCACGATAATGAAGATATAGTATGTGCGGTCGCCAGAGCGCCAGAATTCGCTGAAAATGCAATATGAAACGGGTTTTGTGCCGTGCTTGTCGTGCAGAAATTGGACAGGCTCGACAGTTTGTCTTCCATTAATTACGCTGCAGCGCACATTATCATTGACGAAGAGCGCTTTTCCGTTGAGTAGGGCGCTGCCGGCAATCCGTCGGCGTGTTAACCATTAGGGGGTTTTATGCGCACTCGTGTTCTCACCCTGCTGGCTGCTGCGACCGTCGCGGTTGCAGCCCCGGCCACCGCTTCGGCGGCGACCATCATCGGCGGTTTCTCGGCTGGTCTGGTCAATGTTACGAGCAGCACCGCAGCAATCGGTGCCGACACCACGTTCAGCAACGGCGGCAGCGCCGTGCTGGGTTCGAGCGGCGACCTGTCGTCGGTCGCTCTCTTCACGTCGTTCCTCACCTCGTCGGTCACCGCGACCTCGGGTGCGGCGGTCACGTTCAATGCCGTGTTCGGTTCGTTCGCCGGCACGGTGGCGAAGGTCACCACCGGCACGAACTTCGTGACGATCTACACGCTCGGCGACTTCACCCCGACCGCCGCGTCGGGCTACGACAAGGGCAAGGCCTCGGTGGCCTTCACCTTCAACCAGGCCGGTGGCGCTGGTTCGGACATCTCGGGCAGCTTCAGCTTCGCCTCGCCGCCGAGCCCGATCCCCGAGCCCGCTACCTGGGGCATGATGATCGCGGGCGCCGGCATGGCCGGTGCTGCCGTGCGTCGTCGTCGCGCCAGCGCGAAGGTTGCTGCGGCCTAATCGGCTTTCGCACCTGCACATGGAAAGGGCGGTGCCGGCAACGGTGCCGCCCTTTCTGCATGGCGTGAGCGGAGCGCGTGGATCGGAGACAATCCCCTTGCCGCGGGGGACACGTCGCGCGGCGCGTTGTTGCGCGGCCTGGGCGAACGTCGTCCGCGCCGCTGCGCCGCCGGCTTCGCTGCTCGATCTGCCGGTGTCCCCGGGAAAACGTTTCTGATCGGATCGATCCGGTGCTCGGGCCAGGCGACGGCGATGTGCGGAAGGTGACCTTACCCGTCTTCCGCCCCCTAGCGAGCGGATGACCATTGCCAGCCCCTATTCAGGCGGTCGGAGAAAGCCTCGTCCTGCAGCCGCTCTTCGGCGTCATCCGGCCGCGGCGGGGAGTCAACCGCGGCGCTGGCGTATCATCAGCAACCCGCCCATGCCCACGCCGCCGGCGGCAAGCGCCAGGGCACCATAGCTGCCGGCATACCCCATCGGTGCCGGGCCCGACCGCTTCTGGTTGTGACCGACCCTCGCCGGCACGAAGCCTTGTGCGGTCAGCGCGAAGCTGTCGAGATCGAGGCCCATTTGCGCAGCGCCCTTGCGCGCGGCGTCGCCGATCGCGCGCATGCGCTCGGGATTCTGCTTCGCCTGTTCAACCGCGCCATCCAACAATGCGCTCTGCACCCACAGCGCTTCGGCGAGTTCCTGCTTCTGTGCGTCCGACGCACCCGCAATCTCTCCGGTCGCGCCGATCGCGCTGGCGGCCTGACGGCGAACGGCGGCGAGCGTTGCACGATTGGGCGTGTCGTTGTCGCCGTGCGCGGCCTCCCAGGCGGTGATCCACCACAGCGCATATGCGTCGGCGATATTGTCGATCCGGAGTCCCTGGGGCGCGACGAGCGCGCCGATCTTCTCGATGAAATCACCCTGCGCGAACAGCTTTTGCAAATCGTCGGCGCCGCGCGGGTCGGCCGCGCGAGTCTTGCTGACGAAGCGGGCAAGATTGGCCATGCGCCGTGCCTTTGACGGTGCATAGCGGAGCATGGCCGGGTCCGCCGCGATCCGCGCGTGCGCCTGCGGTGCCCTGACGTCGTTCGAAAAGCGATCGGCATGATCCTGCAGTGCGATCCGCGGCCCCTCGTAGAGCATCGGGCTGATCATCTGGGCCTGCGCCACGCCGGGCAGGGCGACGAATGCCAGGCCGAGGGAAATGAGCAACCGCGATGCCATCGATACCTCCCACACACGCCGGACGGATCGTTGCCCGACAGCCGGCAGAATAAAAAACGAGCCGGACGAAGTCGATGCTTCGCCCGGCCCTTTGCGATGAAATGCCGCGTTTCCTAGCCCTTGCGAGCCATAGTCGACAGGCCTTCGCCGATCGTCTTGACCATGTTGGTCGTCGACTGCATCAGGTAGCTGAATTCCTGGGTGGCGACCTGCAGGTCGGTCATCGTCTTGGTCGACTTGTTGCTCTTCGACTGGGAATCGTAGGTCTGCGCCAGCGATTGCATTTCGTCGATCTTCGCATCCATCGACTGTGCCATCACCTCAGCAATCGCACGCAGCCAGTTGCCGCTGCCGACCCGGCCTTCGCGCGAGCTCTCGGTCTTGGCGCGGTCGCTGCCCTCGCGCGACGCGGCGAAGAGGTTCTCGGCGATGTTGTCGGCCTGCTGGCTCATCTCGCGCGCCATCGCGCCCTGCTCCGTCGGCGACAAAAGGCCGTAGCCGACCGTGCTGACCGCATCGGCGATGCTGCCGGGCGCCCCGCCGACGGCGGCGCTGAAGGTGCTCTTGGCGATGTCGATCATCCCCTGCGGCAGGCCCAGCTTTTCGCCGAGCTGCTGGAGTACCTGCTGGCCGATCGCCGCGCCCAGCGTGCGCACCGCGAGCGATGCCCAGCCCGCCGGGCCCATCGCCAGGGACGCCAGGCTGATCGGATTGACCAGAGACCGCGTAAGACCGCTCAGGAGACCCATGGATCGTTCCTTTCCATCCAGATATCGCGCTCCCCCTCGGGAGCCAGGCCGCCGACACCGTGTCGCCGGTACGAGCGCAAATTGCCCCGGATCGGCGCCGCACGCGCTCCACGATTCGTTTAGCCGGGCTCAACGAATCGTGGAGGGGTGCGATCATTCGAGCGGCAGGAAGAGCAGTCCCGCCAGGCTGTTGAGTTCGCGAACGCCGTCGAGATCGAGCTTGCGGATCGCGTTGTTCATGTGCGTGCGCACGGTGTTCTCGGTCATGTTGAGCAAGGTGCCGATATCGCCGTTCGCGCGGCCCCAGCCGAGGAAGCGGAGCACTGCCGCCTCGTTGCGGGTCAGCGTCTGCAGCCCGGCCAGATGGAGCAGCGGCACCCGCCAGCCGGGCACGGTGAACGCGCCGATGCGGATCTCGCGGGTGGCGGCGCCGCGGCGCGCCTCTGCTTCGCGCAACTCGGCGATCAGCTGGGCGAGCTGCTCGGCATCGCTTGGCGGCGAGGGCGCGCGGAGGGCGGTGGCGCTGGTCATTGGGGCTTGGCCGTTCGCTGGAGGACGCCGCCCGCAATCTCCTCGCGCGTGCCGAGATCGGCGAGGATCGCCTGGGCGAGCAGCGGCAGGGTGAGGATGACGACGAAGGTGGCGGCGGCGGCCTTGATCGGCATCGCCATCGAGAAGACGTTGAACGACTGGGCGAAGCGGTTGAGGAACCCCATCGCCAGGTCGATCACGTAGAGCACGGTCAGTACCGGCGCCGCGAACAGGAAGGCGAGGGCGAACAGCCGCCCGAATTCGCCCTCGAAGAACATCAGCGCGCGCGCATCGAGCTGCAGCGCGCCGGGGCCGAGCGGCCAGATCAGGTAGCTGCCCATCACCGTGCCGACGAGCAGGGTGAGCCCGCCCGCGGTGACGAACACCACCTCCGCAAAGCGGCTGAGCAGGATGCCGGTCAGCGAGCTGGTGTTGCCGCTCAAGGGATCGACGAGTTGTCCGATCGTCGCACCCACCTTGGTGTCGATGATTTCGCCCGCCGCGCCCATCGCCCAGAGCACGGTGCCGAAGAAGAAGCCGATCGCGCCCCCGGCGGCGGCTTCCTTGAGCAGCATCTTGAGCCAGCCCATCGCGGAGAGGGCGTTCGGGTGAAAGTCCGGCTGCATCTGCAGCGCGACCAGCCCGAAGGTGACGATGATGCTGTTGCGCACCGTCCCCGGCATTACCTCGCGCGAGAAGACCGGCACGAACACGAAGGCGAAGGCGCAGCGCGCCGAGGCGACCGCGACCACCAGCAACTGGTCGAGCCACGGCATCGCCGCGAACAGCGGCACGCCGACGCCGGGCGGCACCGCCTCGATCATCGCCCGACCGCCGCGAGGCCGGAGAAGATCGAATCGGCATAGCCGTACAGCGTGCCCGCCATCAGGCTGGCGGTGACGAAGATGCTGATCACGATCGCGAAGAACTTCAGCGTATATTGCAGCGTCTGTTCCTGCAGCTGGGTCGCCGCCTGCACGATCGCGACGAGCAGCCCCACCAGCGACGCCGCGATGATCGGCGGCGCCGAGAGCAGCAGCACCAGCCACAGCCCCTGCGTGGTGACGGCGACCAGGTCGTCGCTCATGACATTTTCTCCGCGCGGTGCCGGCCCGCTCCCCCACCCGGCCACCCATAGGATACTGGCGTTGGGTGGCCGGGTGGGGGAGCGGGCCGGCACCGGACCTGCGCCCTTGGCGCAGCAGGAAGCGCCTCCTCAGGCATAGGAGAGCACCAGCCCGTGGCTCAGCTTCACCCAGCCGTCGACCAGCACGAACAGGAGGATCTTGAACGGCAGCGAGATGGTGACCGGGGACAGCATCATCATGCCCATCGCCAGCAGGATGTTGGCGATCACCATGTCGATGACGAGGAAGGGCAGGAAGATCAGGAAGCCGATCTGGAAGGCGAGCTTGAGCTCCTTCACCACGAAGGCGGGGATGACGATCACGAAATCGGTGTCGCGCAGGCTGCTGACCTTGCCGGGATCGCCGATCCGCTGCTGGGTGCGCAGGAAGAAGGCCCGCTCGCGCGGATCGCTGTGCTTGACGAGGAATTCGCGCAGCGGCTCCTTGGCGCGATCGGCGGTGGCGAAGATGTCGCCGGTGCTCTCGATCGGGTTTTCGGCCTGCGCCGGAGCATCGCCGGGCATGGTGGGGGTGGCCGGGCCCTGAACCGCGGCCGCCGCCTGCATCTTCTCCAGCGTCGGGTACATCACGAACACGCTGAGGATCAGCGCCAGCCCGTTGAGCACGAGGTTGGGCGGTACCTGCTGCAGCCCCAGCGCATTGCGCACCAGGCTCAGCACCACGGCGATCTTGGTGAAGCTGGTCACCATCACCGCGAAGAACGGAGCAAGCGCGATCAGGACGACCGTGATCAGCGCCGAGCCGGGGGTGAACTGGGCGAGGTTCACGCGTCCACCTCCACCGGCTGCTGGATCGTGCCCTCGGCGAGATCGACGCGCGCCTCGATCAGCACCGCGAAACGATCGCCGAGCTGGACCAGCTCGCCGCGGGCAAGCGGGCTGCCGGCGACCAGCAGCTCCACCATCATCCCCTCGGCGACCGGACCGAGCGGCAGCGCCAGGCCCGGGCGCAGATCGGCGAGCGCCGCGGCGCTGACCCGCTGCGCGGGCAGGCGGAGGGTGAGGGGCACGGCGAAATCGCGGGGGGAGGGGGCAGCGTCGCTGGATTCCATGGGCGCTCCGTCGGGATGCGGGGTGAAACTGCCGGCGGCGAGGTCGAACTGACCGGCCTGCCGGAAATGCGGGGCTTCAAGCGTGGCGCGGGGGCGGGCGCCGATCAGCACGAGATCGCCGGGGGCGAGGTCACCCGCTTCGGCGATGCCGAGCCGGGGACCCTGTACCAGCAGCAGTGCAAGAACCGGCAGGCGCGATGCCAGCGGCGTGAGCGCATCCGCCTCGGCAAGCCAGTTTGCCGCATGCGGATGGTCGCAGGGGAGGAGCAGCGCGGCTTTCTGGTCCTCTCGGCGCAGCGCGAAGTGGAGCATGGCCTCTTCCGAGGCGCTGCGGAGGTCTTCCGGCTCCAGCTGCAAGCCCAGCACCTGCTCCAGCGCGAGCAGCGTCGGTTCGGCATCGTCCAGCGCGGCGGCGGCTTCGGCGATCCGTTCGGGATGGAGCACGGCCCCGCCGGGGCGGAACTGGCTGCCATCGGCGCAGCGAAACCAGCTGCCGCGCGGCGGCGCCGCGACGATCTCGACCGCGAACCCGGCATGATCGAGCAGTCGCGCGACGGCAGCGGCCAGCGCGTCGCGCGCCGGATCGACCCGTGGCAGGTCGAGCGCATCGAGGCGGAGCATGGTCCCCATCAGAAGCGCACCGGCGCGGCAACCGGCTTGGCCGGCGTCTGCCCCTCGGGCCAGCGGGCGAGCAGCGTTACCGACCCGGCGGTGACGCCGACCAGCATCGTCTCGCCGCGTGCCTCGATCAGCACCACCCGTTCGCGCTGGCCGAGCTGCATCGAGCGGAGGAAGCGGATCGGCGCGTCGCTTTCGCCATTGGCGGCGACGCCCAGCTGGCGATCCCGCAGCTTCTTCAGCAGCCAGATCACCCCCCAGGCCATGCCCAATACCAGGGCAAGCGCCACGACGGTGGCGAGGATCGAGGAAAAGACGGCTCCGATTCCCATGATGCGATTCGTTCTCCGGTCTGGTCAGCGTTGGGGCGCGGCGAGGCGCGGGGCGGCGGTATCCATGTCGTGCTGCATCGGGCCGTCGCCGCTCTTCGCCTTGGCGGCCCAGAGGATCACCGCGGCGATCGCGTCGAACATGTCCTCGGGCACGATCTCGCCGATCTCGCCGCGCGCCCACAGGCTGCGGGCGGCGGCGACGTTGCGGACGATCGGCACGCGGGCTTCCTCCGCCTCGGCGCGCATCGCGGCGGCGAGCTCGCCCATGCCCTTGGCGGCGATCACCGGCACCGGGCACGTCGCCTCGTCATAGTTGAGCGCGATGGCGATATGGGTGGGGTTCACCAGCAGTGCGGCGGCGCCCCGCGTGGCACCGATATTGTTCTGGTTCGCCCATTCCTGGTGCATGTCGCGGCGGAGTGCGCGGACCTGGGGATCGCCTTCGCTCTCCTTGTGCTCCTGCTTGATGTCGCGGCGGCTCATCTTCATCTTCTTGATGAAGCTGTGCTTCGAATAGATCCGGTCGGCGACCGCGACGAACAGGAAGACCGCGACCACCATCGCCAGCATCTGCAGCGTCAGCGAATAGGTGAGCCCGATCGTGCTCAGCGCGGCACCTTCGCGCGATTCGTCGATCGGCGAGGTTGCGGCGAGCCGGATCAGCTGGCCCGAACTGGACAGCGCGCTCTGATAGACGAGATAGCCGATCGCGCAGATCAGCCCGGCCTTCACCAGCGTCTTGGCAAGTTCAAACAGGCCGTCCTTGCCGAACATTCGCTTCAGGCCCTCCACCGGATTGAGCTTCTCCAGCCCGAACTTCATCTTCTCGGTCGTCATCATCGGACCGACCTGGAGGAACTCGGCGAAGGTGCCGATCAGTGCGGCAGGGACCAGCGTGGCGAAGGTGAGGCGCAGCAGCGTCCACGCCGCATCCCAGCCGATCGCCGGGGCGGTCTGCTCGAACGAGCCGGTCGCCGCCTGCGCCACCACATCGGTGGCGAGGCGCGCGAGCTCCCTCGCGGCATAGCCCGAGACCCCGACGACCAGCAGCAACCAGGCGAGCGTAAGAAGTCCGGTGGCCAAATCCTTGGACTTGGCGACGTCACCCTTCTTGCGTGCATCTTGCAACCGCTTCGGCGTCGGGAGCTCGCTCTTGTCGGCGCTATCCTTGCCTTGGCTCATGAAGTTGAACTCTTGCTGCCGGACAGTGCGACCATAGTCGCGAAGTGTCCGGACAGGTCGAGCAGGTCGACACATTGTCTGCCCGTGGGGCGGGGCAGCAACATCGTTAAAATCCTGTAACCGGTTCCCGGATGCAACAGGCAAAATCTGTGCCGGATGCAAAATGGATAGGTTAAGTTATTGATATTGAACGATGTGCGGCGAGTCGAATCGCGGTGGGTGGTTGCTCATCGGCGATCAGTTGTGTTGACACGAGTGTCAACAAAACTTGAATTTGAAAAGGTTCCGCATCTCATCGACATAATGTCTCCGTTCGTCGCGCCGTAACACTGCGAAATATTTCTGAATATCGACTTGAAATTGTAAGAAAATCGCGACAGCCTATAGGTGTTCCTGGACGGGCAGGCCGGGAATTGTGGGGCATCGTGCTGAGACAACTGTTGGCCAAGAGCGCCATCGGCTGGGGAGCGATGCAATGTGTAGAGTAGTTCTTAGCGTTTCCTCGCTGGCCCTGTGCGGTGCGGCGATGATTATTCCGGAAGCGGCATGGTCGCGGGACAAGACCCCGCCGCCACCGCCCTGTGCGCTGACCGCGACCCTGCGGGTGGCGGATGCGGCGTCGTTGGCGGGGATCCAGTCCCTCCAGGGGTGCAGCAACATCGTCGTCGCGCCGGGCACCCCGGCAGAAATGCCGAAGGACGTGCGCATCGCGCCGGAGGCCGAGGAGGGGACCGCGGGTGATCGTGCCGCGTCGTTCCAGCTGGTCTCTGGCAAGAAGCACCGCAAGGCGGAGCCTGCGCCCGCCGCCACGCTGCGGGTCGCGGCGATCGCTCCGCTCCGCCAGGAGCCCGCGTCGCTGGCGGCCGCTTCGGACACGGCGATCCTGTCGATGCGGCCGCTATCCTATGCGACGCGCTACGACGCGATGATCCAGCGGGTCGCGGCGCGGCGGCGGGTGGATCCGCTGCTGCTGCACGCGGTGATCGACCAGGAATCGCACTATCGTGCCGATGCCCGCAGCCCGGTCGGCGCGCACGGCCTGATGCAGCTAATGCCGGGCACGGCGCGGATGCTCAACGTCTCGGCATCCAATGCCGAGGCCAATGTCGATGGCGGCGCGCGGCTGCTGCGCCAACTGCACGGCCGCTTCAACGATTTCAACCTTACGCTCGCCGCCTATAATGCGGGCGAGGGCGCGGTGCGGCGCTACGGCAACCGCATCCCGCCCTACCCCGAAACCCAGTCCTATGTGGCCGGCGTACTGGGCCGGTACAGCCGGCTGCTCGCCGAACAGGCCGCGCGGGCCCGCTGAACATGGCCCCAGCCCTGATCCTGCGCGGCCTGCGCCGCATGCCCCTGCGCGTGGC
>NZ_QQWY01000043.1:0-39454 GCF_003950455.1 Sphingomonas sp. ABOLE | reverse complement strand
ATCGTCGGCGAGCGCAACTGCAATCGTCTCTTTATGGACATCGAGACCGACAAACTTGCTGATCGACATTGTCCTTCTCCTTCCTGACAAGCTGAGCTTACGCCCCACCTGCCTCGAAGCGCGAGGCGAATGACGGTCATTGGGTCTAAGGATTTGGGCCAGCGATATTCCCCGGTTAGATTGATGTGTTCCCATCCCAACGGCGAGACGTGGGCGAGTAGATCAGGCGCGATATGGGTACCGCTGGCGGCCCGGGTATTGACGACCTCGCCGAGCTTCATGGTGTTCCAGAATATGATGATGGCGGCGAGCAGGTTCATTCCGGCGATGCGATAGTGCTGGCCTTCGCCGGATCGATCCCGGATTTCACCTCGGCGGTGGAAGCTGATGGCGCGCTTTAGGGCGTGGTGGGCCTCACCCTTGTTGAGGCCGATCTGAGCCTGGCGCTGGAGGCCGGCATCAAGAATCCAGTCGATCATGAACAGGGTTCGCTCGATGCGGCCCACCTCTCGCAATGCGAGGGCCAGCTCATTCTGGCGCGGGTAAGAGGCGAGCTTGCGAAGAATCTGGCTGGGGGCGACGATCCCCGCTGCGATCGTCGCCATGATGCGCAGGATGTCGGGCCAGTTGCGCTCGATGAGCGGTTCATTGATCTTACCTCCGACCAGCGCTCGCACATTGGCCGGCGTCGCGTTGGGCGTGAAGGCATAGAGTCTTTTCTGAGGGAGAGGGCATCGCGTGGAAGGTACGCCAGACAACGCTAAGCGAGAACATTTCAAGAACCGTATGATGGCCGTTACCGCCGGAGGTCGCTAAGCCCCAGTTCTTCCCACATCCATGTAAAGTCATAGGTGCCCATCGGATCGGCGGTGCCCGATTTTGCCGCGCCATTTTCGATATATTTGAGCCAGTCGGCTACCTTTATGGCCGCTTCGACCTCGACCTGAACGACCGGATTGATTTTGGACGGCTTGCAGCGTGAGGCGGCTGATCGGCCTATAACATTTGGGTACACCCCAGAGTGATAGGGCCGAGTGACACCATTCGTCTGTCACAAAAGGGTGGGTTTGCGCTCAATGTGACGATACACTGCAAGAGCCACCCTAATGTGACGGATTTTGCACTTGGCTCGTATCGGATATGCCCGCGTCAGCACCACGGACCAGGATCTGGATATCCAGATTGGCCGCCTCAAGAATGCAGGTTGCGAAATTATCCGTTCCGAGACCGGATCGGGGGCCTCGCGGAGCGGGCGCACGGAACTGGAAACGATCATGCAGTTTATGCACACCGGCGACGAGCTGGTCGTGCTGCGGCTCGACCGGCTCGGCCGCTCCACGCGCGATGTCCTGAACCTGGTGCATGAGCTTGATGAAAAGGGAGCTTCGCTGCGCATCCTTGAGCCAGAGGTGACGACGGCGGGCGACATGGGGCGAATGGTCATCACCATACTCGGCATGGTCGCCGATATGGAGCTGAAGTTCATCAAGGATCGTCAGCGCGCCGGGATCGAAGCGGCGCGCGCCGAAGGCGTTTACAAAGGCCGGAAGAAGAACGTCGATGACGATGAAATCCGCCGTCGCCTTGCCGCCGGCGCCAGCAAGGCCCGCGTTGCCCGCGACCTGAAGGTCTCACGAATGACCGTCTATCGGGCGCTCGACATTATTCCGTCAAAGACCAAACTGCCGGAAAAGCCGCCCACTGCCAGCATCGCCCTGCATCTGATTATCGAGAACTTCAACAAGCGTGGAAGAGGTAGAAAACCCGCTCGGGAGCGGATTGAGGCGATGCTGGAACGCGACTACGCCATGGTAAAAAACGGCAATTGTGATTACAAACTGACCGTCGCCTATGACCCCGATCCGGATGGCATTTCCCTTGATGAGGAAATCCAAAGCCTCCTCTCCGAGATGTTCAACATCGCAGAGAGCTACAATTGCTCCATGGAAGCCGATATCTACGAGGTCGGTGGTCAGCAACGGTCCTGGTAGAATCAATCAAGCGTTCAGTGTTCGTTCTTCAACCTGGCCAAAATCGCAGATTCGGGCCGACTGGGCCTACCTGGTCGAAAGCGACCTCGACGGGCGGCCCTTCAGCCACGATGAGCGCGCGCTGGTTTATGCTCGGGCCAAAGGCGACAATTCCAGCCATCCCTTCGGCACGGAACTCGACGTCTATGGCCGCGAGTACAAATGGCTCGCCCATTCGATCGCGCCGTCGCGAGAGGCGCAAGGCTGTACCCGCGTTGCGGTTGGCACCGATCAATGCAGCCGGCCTTATTTGGCGGCGCGGCTCAACATCTCGGCGATGAGCTTCGGATCGCTCGGTGGCAGGGCGATCGAAGCCCTCAACCTCGGGGCAAAGATCGGCGGCTTTTATCACGACACCGGCGAAGGCGGCCTTTCCGACCATCATCTCAAGCATGGAGGCCATGTCGTCTGGGAGATCGGATCGGGCTATTTCGGATGCCGCGACCGAGAAGGGCGTTTCGATCCGCTCGCTTTTCGAGATGCCGCCCGCCGCGATGAGGTCGTGATGACCGAGATCAAGCTCAGCCAGGGCGCGAAACCGGGCTATGGCGGCTTCTTGCCCGCTGCGAAAGTGACCGACGAGATCGCCACAGTGCGCGATGTCCCCGCGGGGCAAGACTGTGCGTCGCCCGCCTACCATACGGCCTTCTCAACCCCGATCGAACTGGTCGAGTTCGCCGCGAAGATGCGCGAGCTGTCCGGCGGCAAGCCGGTCGGCCTCAAGCTCTGCATCGGCCATCCGCACGAGTTGTTCGCGATCGTCAAAGCCATGCTGGAGACTGGCATTCTGGTCGATTACCTCGTCGTCGATGGGGCTGAAGGCGGCACCGGTTCAGCACCGATCGAACTTTCGGACAGGGTGGGTATGCCCCTCCGCGAGGGCCTGATCCTCGCGCGCAACGCGCTCGTCGGCGCAAACCTCAAGCCGGTGATCAGGCTGGCGGCTTCCGGCAAGGTCAATTCCGGTGCGTCGATCGCGATGAACGCGGCGCTTGGGGCGGACTGGTGCAACGCCGCACGCGCCTTCATGTTCGCGCTCGGTTGCGTTCAGTCACTGCGCTGCCATACCGACACATGTCCGACAGGCGTGGCGACACAGTCACCCGCCCGCCAGCGCGGCTTGGTCGTCGAAGACAAGGCGGCGCGCGTCGCACGGTTTCAGAAGGCAACGCTCAACGCCCTGCACGACATCGTCGTGGCCTGCGGCCTCGAATCACCCGACGAGTTCAGTCCGGACAATTTCAGGCAGCGCATCAGCGCGATGGAGATGCGCACGATGGATGAGGTCTATCATTTCGTCGCGGCGGGCGAGATGATTGACGGTGCACGCGACGAGCGTCTCGCGAAATGGTGGAAGCAGGCCGATGCCGCGAGTTTCTCTCGTCGCGCATTTTGACAAACAGCCAATTCGGCCAGAGCACCCAACAATCTGTTAACGATCGCTGATGCTCCCCTCAGCCGCCCATCGACATTCGCACCATCGCATGCTCAGCCAGCCAATGGGGCGGATCGTGGGGTCATCCCTGACTATCGGTGATGACGGCGAGGGCGATCGTGCCCGCGTCGCTCGTGACGGTCTCGGCGGTAATTGTCGCGATAGGCATGGCGATCGTAGCGCGGGACGTTCCAGCTTTGCTGGTGGCGATCATAGTTCCCGTACCCATAGGAGCCGTAGCTGTTATACGAACCATGTCCTGAACCGTGACGAGGGGCCTCATGCCCGCCACGATTACCGCCGTGCCCTTGCGCCATCGCGACCGGCGCGGCAAGCAGCGACAACATCGCCGCAGCCGCTGCCAGAAAAACGCGTTTCATCGACCATCTCCTCAATCGAACATTGGCTTCACGCCATGCGTCATGTGATGGAGTGATCAGGCTGAACCTAGCCGGAACGCATCAGCGAACGGCCGTTCATCTACCAACGCGAGGAAATTTCGTGTCTCAGGATACTTTAGATCCACGGTTATCAGGCTCTGCGCGTCAATAGCCGATGGTGGAATTGGGGCGACCAGTGCCCTGATCTCGCAAGCTGGTTTGGTCTATAGCCACTGCGCATTGCTCGCGATGCGGACGCGCGCTCCGGATCGGCCTTTGTCATCTCGACACCCCTTTCTCGGCCTATAATTCCCACCCTAAGATGGAAGTGAGCGGCCAATCTGGCACCCTTTGAACCTTCGTCGGCCGACCATGGCCCATGTGCGACCGAAGAGATCGCGTCGGCAAGTTGCTTCGCAAAAAACGCGAGGAATTGAACATGACGTTACAACCCGGCCATGGCTGGCCGCAATTTCGAGGAAATCCTCAGGGTAATCGATTCCCTGCAACTGACCGCCAAGCATAGCGTGGCGACGCCCGTGAACTGGCGTCAGGGCGAAGACGTCATCATCGTGCCATCGCTCAGCGACGATGAGGCTCGAGGCAAGTTTCCCAAGGGATGGCGGACACTCAAGCCCTATCTGAGAATCACGCCGCAACCGCAGGATTAGGCTCGGGCCCGCAAGAGCGGCGCGATGGGCGATCGCCTCATCCCGACACTGTCATATCCGGATCGGCGCGAAAGGCGTCCAGAATGCGGCAGTCGTCGAGCGTAGTGTGACCGCACTGCGTCAAGAGGCGCGAGAGCGTGGCTTCAAGCGCCTTGAGATCGGCGATCTTCCCCCTGACTTCGGCAAGGCGCGCGATTGCTATGGAATCCACCTCGGAGCACGGAGCTTCCACCGGTCGTGCCGACAGGGACAGGAGTTCGCGCACGGTGCCAAGCGGGAAGCCGAGTTCACGAGCTTTCCGGATGAAAACGAGCCGTTCGAGATGCCGCCGATCATAGATCCGATGCCCGCCCCGGTTTCGGCCGGGTTCGGCGAGCAGCCCGATTTTCTCGTAGTAGCGGATTGTGACGACCTTGCATCCGGTGACGGTAGCCAAGGCCCCGATGGAAAGATTCTGTCGCATGGCCTTGAACCTATAGCAGCTATAGGACTTAAGTAGCAATCGAGGTCTCATTGAAAACCGAAGAGCGTGTCATGAAAGAGTGCTGCGAAGGGGGTGGTAAAGATCCGAAGGTGTCGGCCTGCGACAAGCCTGTGGCGACGCCTGGAACAGCCTTGCCGGCATGCTCGTCGTCGGGCCCGGCATTGACAAAGGCATCCAGCCCTTGCTGCCCGGAACCGGCTGAAGACGACAAAGCTGCGTCCACCTGCGAGGCGCCGCGCGTGCCTGATGAAGCAGGCGGGCATTTCAGTGGTGACGACTGCTGTTCCGCCAAAGAGCAGGAGATTGCTGCGCTAGGGGCTCATTCGGACGTCAAGCGCGTGCTGCAGATCGTACTCGCCATCAACCTCGCCATGTTCGTCGCCGAGTTCACTGCGGGCCTTCTGGCCAATTCCACCGCGTTGATGGCCGATTCCGTCGACATGCTCGGCGATGCGCTGGTGTATATCCTGAGCCTCTATGCTCTTCAGCGCAGCTTGCGGTGGCGTGCGGGGGCGGCCCTCGCGAAGGGCGGGATCATCGCTGCTTTCGGCATTTGGGTGATGTTCGAGGCCGCATCGAAGCTGGTGAACGGTGTGACTCCGGTGGCCGGGACAATGGTTCTGTTCGGCCTGATCGCGCTTGCCGCAAATCTCACCTGTCTCGCGCTGCTCTACCGGTTTCGTCACCGCGACGTGAACCTGTCGAGCACGTTCGAATGCTCGCGCAACGACGTCATCGCCAATACGGGCGTGCTTATTGCGGCAGCGGGCGTCTATGCGACAGATGCCGCCTGGCCCGATATTCTTGTGGGCGTGATCATCGCGATCCTGTTCTTCCGCTCCGCGATACGCGTGCTGCGCCAGGCCTGGCCACAATTCAGGGCGGTCCGTCCGGCCGTTGCGGTGCCGTTGGATTGAACGGACGGTGCGGATGAAGGAGCTACCTATGCTGAGAAAAGTCGCGATGCTGGCCCTCCTCGGGGCAATTGTGGCCGCGCCTGCCGAGGCTGGGACCATCGGCGGTGTGATGTACAAGGATCCCGGCTGCGGGTGCTGCGACGGTCACGCCGCCGCGCTGCGACGTGCAGGAATGGACATCGCGGTGGTCCCGACCGGCAATGATGTTTCGGTCCAGGCGCGCAGGGCCGTGCCCGAAGCGCTTCGGGGCTGCCACACTACGATAGTCGGCGGCTATGCCGTCGAAGGACATGTGCCGGTCAATGTGGTGCAGCGCATGCTGCGCGAGAAGCCGGCCATTCGCGGGATTGCACTGCCTGGAATGCCGTCTGGTTCTCCCGGTATGGCCGGGCCGAAGACTGCGCCTTTCAAGGTCCTCAGCTTCGGACCTGCGGGCACCAAGGTCTACGCCATCGAGTAACAGACCTTGAGTGAGATGACACCTTTTGGGAATGGGATATGGTTGGAGATGACATCATCTAATTCAAGCGCTGCTCTGAAGCCGAACATGCGATGTCGGGACATCCCGACAACTTTTCAGCTCATAGCGCGTTCTGTAGCGATGCAGCCGTGGCGGCCTTGCTGCATAACTGAGCGAGGCGCGCCAGTGTCTGGCGCCTGCCGAGCGTTATGATTTTCCGTCAGCTCTTCGAGCCGGAGTCGGGCACCTACACCTATCTGATCGGATGTCGGGATAGCGGACTGGCCGTGCTGATCGACCCGGTATGCGAGATGGTCGATCGCGACCTGTCCGTCCTGCAGCAGCACGGCTTGACCCTTGCGTATACGCTCGAAACACACATTCACGCGGACCATGTCACCTCGGCCTGTCGGCTTCGGAGCCTAACGGGATGCAAGATCGCCTATCCGGAGATGGACGGCCTGGCCTGTGCCGACATCGCCGTGAATGAAATGAACCCGCTCAGCGTGGGCAGCCTGATCTTGCGACCCTTGTTCACCCCGGGTCACACCGACGCGCATCACAGCTACCTGATCGACCGGCCCGATGCGAGCAGGGTGTTCACTGGCGATGCTCTCCTGATCGACGGGTGCGGGCGGACCGACTTTCAGAACGGCGATGCGGGCACATTGTATCGGTCGATCCACGAGAAGCTATTCACTCTTCCCGACGACACGCTCGTATACCCCGCGCATGATTACAAGCATTGCCACGTCACGACCGTGGCCCAGGAGCGCGAGCGAAACCCTCGCGTAGGCGGCGGCAAGACACTTGAACAGTTTATCGAGATCATGGCGAACCTCGACCTGCCTTACCCCAAGCAGATCGATGTCGCCGTTCCGGCCAACCGCCTGTGCGGCGACTGCCCGGATGAGGACACCGCCGCCCGTGATCCATCTTGCCGTGCACTACAGGGTTGATCCGGTGGGCTCGGAAACCAAACGCCCGGGCCGCTCGAAAAGGAAGCCGCGGACAATATGACGCAAGATTGTTATGACGCTCTGGTTATCGGCGGCGGTCCGGCAGGGCTGACCGCCGCCATCTATCTCGCGCGCTATCGCCGCCGGGTCATCGTGGTGGATGAAGGCCATAGCCGCGCGAAGTGGATCCCGCTTTCGCACAACCATGCCGGTTTCCCGGACGGCATCGGCGGTGAGGCTCTTCTCCTTCGCATGCGTGCCCAGGCCGAACGCTATGGCGCGACGATCAGGGCCGGCCGCGTAGACGTGATCGAAGGGTCCGCGGATGCGTTCACCGCTCGCGTTGAGGGGCTGAGCATTTCCGCGCGCCAGATCCTGATTGCGACGGGCGTGGAGAACCGGCGTCCGGAAATGAACGAGGACACCCATCGGGACGCCCTCGATCGGGGGCTTCTGCGCTATTGCCCTGTCTGCGACGGCTTCGAGGCAAGCGACCAGTCGATCGGGGTCATCGGCGCTGATACGCATGGGGTGGCGGAAGCCTTGTTCCTGCGAACCTTTTCGGATCGGATCACGCTGCTCGCGCATCAATCCACCGAGCTCGACGACAGCGACCGGGAAAGTCTGAGCCATGCGGGTATTGTAGTTGCGTCGAGCACGCTCGACCGGCTGGATTTCTCCGGCGATCAGGTGGTGGTGCATCTGATCGATGACACCGAATTGCGGTTCGACACGATCTATCCGGCGCTCGGCTCCGACACCAACAATGCGCTCGCGAGGCATCTTGATATCGAACTGAGCGACGATCGCTGCATCGTCGTCGATACCAAGCAGCGCGCATCCATGGAGGGTGTCTATGCCGCTGGCGATATCGTAATGGCGCTGGATCAGATCAGCGTGGCCATGGGCCATGCAGCAGTCGCGGCCACGGCCATGCACAATGACTTGCGAAACAGGGACGGACAGACCACTGCAGCGAAAGGCGGTCATTGAAACGCACGCGAACCGTGGGTCGAGAGAAGCGCAGCCGGCCCCGTGCAAGCCGCACGCTGCGATCCTTCCGACGATCTTTCATGTTGGCGCATAAGGCCCCACCCGAATCTGCGATTTGTTAGAGAGGAAGCCTGCTATCAAGGCTATATGAGGATGCGCGCAATTGTGCTCGATCTGAGCAAGAGAGAAGGATTTGCCATAATGGAAAACCGTGCAGCGCCAGGTCTCCTGTGTCCCACCTGCCGGGTCGACCTGGTCATGAGTGAGCGCCAGGGCATCGAGATCGACTATTGCCCGCAATGTCGCGGGGTCTGGCTCGACCGGGGCGAACTCGATAAGATCATCGAGCGCAATATGGGCGATGTCGTAGCGCGCCCGACTGGCGACGAGTGGTCCGGCGGAGGGCGCGCAGGCGTGTTCGATGACCGTCGCGGCCATGGCGATCATGGAGGGAAGCATGGCTACGAGCGTGGCCATCGTGGTCGCCGCAAGAGCTTCTTGAGCGAATTGTTCGACTGAAAGCCCGTGGGTCGGCGCGGCCATTCCCGGCGAAGCCACGCCGCCGTGAGCGACGATGCGTCGTCGACGAGACGCCTGAAACATCACTTTCCTGCGCGCGCCAGCCGCACCACCTCTGATCCCGCGCTCGAACCTTATGGCCGGCGGGCGCGGCTGGAGCGCTGGGCCGCGTTATTCGACCGCAATCCCTTTCAGCTTATCGGGCTCTTGCGGCCTTCATGGGCGTCAGGTCGTGAAGTCATACCGATGGTATCGAACCCGAGCGCCATCGATATCGCGTGGGCCGATCCCGTATTTCGGGTCACAGGTCTGAAGGGCCGATCCCGCGGCGCGATGAAAGCGTTCTTCGGTCTTTCGGACGCGCAGTTCGACCGGATCGCTTCCGGCTCCTGCCGCGTTCCGCTTCGCCCGGCATGGCAAGTAGCGGCGCGAATCGGCAATGTCGCCGACCCGCGTCTGAAAAGACCGCTCCTGATCAGCATTCTGGTCATCATCGCCGTCTTCATCGGCATCGTGCAGGGGCTCGGATAGCGTTAGGATCAAAGGCCGGCGAGGTCGGCAATACTTATACGTCAATTCCGCTTGCGGCGGTTCTCCCAGGCGCGGTCCTTTCCGTGGTCAGACGTCCGAGCGCTGGGTTCGTCAGCGCAGTACAGCATCTGGCGTCCGGCGTCGTGTTCGCCGCGGCTGCGACCGAGATCCTGTCGCAGATCAAGCATGATGCCTCGCCCTTCGCCACACTCGTCGACGGTGCCGTCGGCGTAGGCGTCATGCTGCTTCTGAAGGAAGGTGAAGGGCGCGGGACAGTCCGGTGGCCAACCTAAGTGCAGTGGACATCCACATACTGGTTGATGGCCTCGTTCTCGGTCTGGCTTTTGTCGCAGGCGAAAAGGCGGGCGTCCTCCTGACTGTCGCCTTGACGCTGGAAGTGCTCTTTTTGAGCCTGACGGTCACGGCCGAGCTCAACGAGGCCATGGAATCGAAGCTGCGCGTCATCGCGACCGTGTTCGGACTCGGCTTGCTGCTTCCGCTGGGCGCTGCGATCGCGCTGCCGGTTGCGACACTCCCGGCACCGGTCATCGTCGGCTTTCTCAGCTTCGGACTTATGGCGCTTCTCTATCTCGTCACTAAAGAGTTGCTAGTACAGGCACATGCGCGGCCCGACAACTCGCTGATCAGCGCGATGTTCTTCGTTGGGTCTCTGGGACTGCTGGCGATCGAAGAACTGATGTCCTGAATAGAGATGCCGGGTTATTGCAAACATGATGTGCAGGTATCGATGGTGAAATGCGAAGAGGGGCAGAAAGCATCGGTGTCTGATGGTTCTTCTTGACTGCGAGCGTCAGGCAAGCATGATGGGCAACCCCTGCCAAAGCACAGCGAGGAGGCTCAGCACAGCGCCAGCCATGCCAACCGACCGCCGCCACTGCGCGAAGGCCTCAGAGCATGGTATCCCGCGAAGCCAGCGCAGCAGCCATAGGTCGGCGATGATGCAGAGAATGGTCAGCGCGATAACGAGCGTTGCCGCCGGCGCGAACTCCGCGATCAGATAGAGACCGAAAAAATGGACGGTCCAGACGAGGAACCCGCCGAGCAGGATGAGCCAGCTTCTCACGCGCCGACGGCTCGGGTGAAGAGCGTGCCGACCAGTCCCTGCGCACCGCAATAGCCGATGAACAGGCAGGCGAGGTCCAGCGTGCTGTTGCGCGTCGGCGTGATGAGCCCACGCAGCGCCCGCCAGCCCAGATAGGCGGCGAACAGCAGGCCGATCGCGGCGACGGTGCCCTGCAGCGAAAGGATCGCGAACACCGCCGCGCCCTGGCCGCTGGCGTCGGGGGCCAGCACGGCACTCCACAGACGGATATCGAGCAAGGTCAGCAGCGGCGTCGCGACTCCCGCCAACAGAACCGGTACGACCGCCCAGCCTTTGCCGATGCGATGCAGCCAGCGGGACGCCGCGGCCGCGGCCACGACGAGTCCGTAGCCCAGCGCGATGGGCGCGCCTCCGCCCAGCGATGCCGGCGAGGTCCAGAAGGCCGGCTGGTTGCTCCACAGGAAGGCGAGCCCGAACATCGCCATGGCGGAGATCATGGCCATGACGATCATCAGGATGACCATCGCCCACCAGCCATGACTGCGCGGGCCGGTCATATAGGTCGGCACCATGATGCCCGCGCCGATGTCAACCTCGCCCTGCGCGATCGGCCGATCGGTTTCGGACAGCCAGCGCAGCATGGCCATGATGGTGATGACGCCGCTGGCGAGGCCGAACATATAGGCCTGCACCGTCAGTGCGAGGAAGAAAAAGGCTGTGAAGATCGCCGCCACAAGCGGCCAGACCGAGGGACCGGGCATGATCTGGACATATTGCGGCTCGGCCAGCAGCGGGCTCGTGACGATCGTCTCGCGCAGGCCGGTGGCCGAGCGCGGCAGGAAATAGCGGCCCTGCTCGACATCGTCGGAAATCTTCGGATCGTCCCATAGCGGCTCGCGGCTCTTCACCACCGGGATCGAGCGCGTCGAATAAAGCTCGGTCGGCAGCCATTCGAGCGAGCCAGCGCCATAGACGTTGCCGGCATTGCCGCCGCCCGGCGCCATGCGGAAATTTCGCACCAGGTCGATCAGGAACAGCAGGACGCCGAAGGCGAACAGGAAAGCCCCGATCGTCGAGATGAGGTTCAGCATGTCCCAGCCGCTGCCGGGCAGATAGGTGTAGACGCGGCGCGGCATGCCCATCAGGCCGACGAGGTGCATCGGCATGAAGGCGACATTCATGCCGGTGAACATCAGGCCGAACACCCATTTCGCCAGCCGCTCGCTCATCGCGCGGCTGCTGACCATCGGAATCCAGTAGTACATCGCCGCGAACAGCGGAAACACCATACCGCCGATCAGCACATAGTGCAGGTGCGCGACGATGAAATAGGTGTCGTGCGCCTGCCAGTCGAACGGCACCAGCGCGACCATGACACCGGTCAGCCCGCCGGTCACGAAGATTACGATGCTGCCGAGCACGAACAGCCCCGGCGCATTGAAGCGCGGCCTGCCGATCGCCAGCGTCGCGATCCACGAGAACACCTGGATGCACGCCGGCAGGCTGACCGCCATCGACGCGGCGGAGAAGAAGCCCGTCGTCATCGGCGGCAGGCCGACGGTAAACATGTGATGCGCCCAGACGCCGAAGCTGATGAACCCCGTGGCGATCATGGCCAGCACGATCAGGCGGTAGCCGACCAGTTCCGCCTTCGCGACGGTGGGCACGATCATGCTCATCATGCCGGCGGCGGGCAGGAAGATGATGTAGACCTCCGGATGGCCGAAGAACCAGAACAGATGCTGCCATAGCACCGGATCGCCGCCTCGCGCCGCGTCGAAGAAGGGCCAGTTGAAGGCGCGCTCGATCTCCAGCAGCAGCGTCGCCAGGATCACGCTGGGAAAGGCGATGATGATCATCACCGCGAAGACCAGCATGGCCCAGGCGAAGATCGGCATCCTGTCGAGGCTCATGCCCGGCGCGCGGGTGCGCAGGACGCCGACGATGATCTCGATCGCGCCGGCGATCGCCGAAATCTCGATGAAGCCGATACCCAGCAGCCAGAAGTCGGCGTTGATGCCGGGCGAATAGGCCTTGGACGTAAAGGGCGGGTACATGAACCAGCCGCCGTCGGGGGCGAGGCCGACGAACAGCGAGGCGAAAAAGGCCAGGCCACCCACAGCATAGGCCCAGAAGGCGTAGGCCGATAGGCGCGGGAAGGGCAGATCGCGCGCGGCCAGCATCTGCGGCAGCAGCAGCACGCCCGCCGCCTCGACCATCGGCACCGCGAACAGGAACATCATCACCGTGCCGTGCATGGTGAAGACCTGGTTGTAGGTCGCCTGCGGCAGCACCTCCATCAGCGGCGCTGACAGTTGCACCCGCATCAGCAGCGCCAGCACGCCTGCCAGCAGGAAAAACAGGAAGGCGGTGCCGAGATAGAAGATGCCGACATAATTGTTGTTGACGACGGTCAGATATTCCCAGCCGCGCGGCGCGCACCAGATACGGCGCAGTTCCTCCTCTTCTTCGGGCGGGCGTTCCTCCTGCGTCGGGAACCGCTGGTAGAGATCGGGGTCGAACCCAGTCTCCGACCTCATTTGAGGCTTTCCATATAGTCGGCCAGCGCGTTCAGATCGTCCGGGCTGAACTGCTTGTAGTTGGGCATGCGGTTGCCGGGCTTGATCGTCTGGCTGTCGGCGATCCAGCCTGCCAGCGTGCCGCGATTGTTGGGCAGGATGCCCGCGCCCAGCGATCGCCTTGCGCCGACATGGGTGAGGTCGGGACCGGCGGTGCCGTTGGCGGGCGTGCCGCGCACGGTGTGGCAGCCAGCACAGCCGCTGGCGAGGAACAGTTCGGGCCCTCGCCCCGAAGCGGGACGCGGCGGTGCAAGGCGTTCGGCACGCCAGCGGGCGAAGCTTTCCGGCGTATGCGCGACGACGACCAAGCCCATCAACGCGTGGGCGCCGCCGCAATATTCCGCGCACTGCCCGCCGTAAGTGCCCGGGCGATCGGCGCGAATGCGCAGCAGGTTCCGACGACCGGGGATCATGTCCATCTTGCCGGCGAGCCGGGGCACCCAGAGGCTGTGGAGCACGTCCGCCGATTCCAGTTCCAGCAGGACCGGTTGCCCGACGGGAACATGCAATTCGTTGGCATCGCGGATAACGGGCTCGCCGCCTTCGCCGAGATATGTCACGCGCCACCACCACATTTCGCCCGTAACCCTGACGCGCATCTCGCCCGGTTGTGCTGCCGTCGCCTGCAGGCTGCCGGTCAGCCACAGACCCCAGACCAGCAGAGCCGTCAGCACGACGCCCGGAAAGGCCACGCCGCCGATCCAGATCGCCCGGTCGCCGCCCAGCCGCTGGCGAAGGACAGGTCTGCCCCAAAGCGCTATCGCCAGTGCGGCGAGGACGATCAGCAATACGCCCGCGCCGCCCATCAGCAGCGCCCAGGCAAGCCGGGTGACGGGCTCGGCATAGGGGCCGGCCGGATCGAGAACCGCCGGCGGCCAGCCGCCGAGCGCGGCCTGCGGAGTCGCGCTATTGCTCATGCAGGAACGCCGCGATGTCGTCGGCCTGCGCCGCGGTCATGGGAACCGTCGGCATCGCCGTGCCGGAAGAATCGCGCAGGAAGGCAGCCAGATTATCGGGGCGATTGGAATAGCGGCCCGCGATCGTGCCCCGCTCTGCGAACCTTACAAGCGAAGGGCCGGTCTTGCCCTGCGGCCAGATGCCCGACATGGCGTGGCAGGCCCCGCAGCCAAGACGCGCCGCCGCCGCCTTCCCGCGCGCCGCCGCCTCGCCGAGCGTGGCATTTGGAGCGATCTCGGCCTTGTCGCAGGCGGCGAGCAGCAGAACGGCGGTCAAGAGAATGCGTGCCCCCAAATGAGATCTTCCTTCCCCGATGGGGAACCGACCGCCTCGCACTCGGTTCCCCGTGCGATGACGCGATATTTTCTGCGCCTCGGCCTGCTGGGTCCGCTGTATCTGACGGCATGCAACGAGACGGGCGGCAACCCGGCCTTTCGCAGGACCGGCGAGGTTATCGCGTTCAGTGGCGGCAACGGTGGCCCGACGAGCGCCTGCGCGACATGCCATGGCTTGAAAGGCGAAGGCGATGGCCGCCTGACCCCGCGCCTCGCTGGGCTCGATGCGGGTTATCTGGTTCGCCAACTCGATGATTACGCCAACGGGCGGCGCAGGCATGTCGCGATGCGCACGATCGCCCGGCGACTGGATAGCGAGGATCGCGTCAAGGTCTCGGCCTACTATGCCGCGCTGCCAGCCCCAGCATCCACATTGCGCACAACGTCCCTTTACGCCAGCAAGTGCGCCAGCTGCCACGGCGGGAGCGGCGAAGGACGCGGTCCCGGCAACCCGCCGCTCGCCGGGCAGTCGCCGACCTATGTCGTGGTACAGATCGAGGCCTGGCGCTCGGGGCAACGGCATGATCCCACGGGCACGATGCTGGCGGTCAGCCGCGCATTGGCGCCGGCGGAGCTTGCGATCCTGGCAAGCCGTGACGGGGATCCGTCTCTGCCGGTTCGTCCTCCTTCAACTCCGGCAGCATCCCGATGAGCACATCGTGCCGGTTCCAGAAATGATGCTTGAGGGCCGCGCCGATATGCATGGGAATGAGCGCGACGAGGAGCAGGATCAGCAGGGTGTGGATGCCGTCGGCCCAGCCGAGGATGGTCCACTGCGCCGCGACCGGAATATCGTGGAACGGCAGTTGCGGCCATGCGGCACCGAGCAGATCTAGCCTAGGGCCATCGCCCAGCGCCGACCACATCGCCCAGCCCGACAGCGGCAGGCCGAAAAAGCAAATATAGAACAGCGCGTGGGTCAAATAGGCCAGCTTCGTCTGCCAGCCGAGCTTGTCCGCATCGTTGATCGGTCCCGGCACGATCGTGCGCCACAGGAAACGCAGCGTCGCCAGCACGAGCATGCCGAGGCCCAGCTCGGAATGCAGCTTGTAGGCATCCAGCTTGTCGCCGCCCACCGGCATGCGGCTCATATACCAACCCCAATAGAGCTGAAAGGAGAGGAGCGCCGCCATGATCCAGTGGAAGGCGACGCCGACCGGGGAATAGCGCCGATCGGCGGTATGCCGCGCCGCCCATTCGCGGATCGCCGCGATCATGCGATCGCCATCCGCTGTCGCTCGGTGAGCCAATTGCCTGCCAGCCTGAGCGCGGCGACGAGATAAATCGCTCCGCCCACGATCCACATCAGCAGGCCGGCAAGCTGCTGGTCCTCCACCGGGCTGAGGCCCCAGGGCTGCGTCGTGATCCAGTGCCAGGCGTACAGCGGCGTGGACGCGAAGGTGAGCAGGGCGCCGAGTAAGCCCATCTGGACCATCGTCGCCAGCAGGACCGCGACGCCGATGGGTGCGGTTGCGGCCAGCACGCTGCGCCAGAGGCCGATCGCAGAGGCGAGCAGGGTCAACTCCATGAGCCAGTAGGCACCGTCGCTGGCAAGCGCGAAGGTATAGGCGACCGGTGCGTGCCACAACCAGAAGATCAAGGCATGGACACAGGCCCATGCAGCCGGCCTGCCCCGAACGGCTGGCAATGCCATCGCCAACAGCGGCGCTGCGACGGCCGTCAGCAAGATATGATGCGCCGCGCGTGCCGAGAACAGCGCCGAACTCAACGCACAGAACGGCGATACGAACAGCAGAAGGAGAATGGCGCAGCCTGCGGCTAGCGGGAGAGGCTGTGCCCGGAGTGCGCGGCCGATCAAAAAGAGACTGATCACCAGCGCAATGGCCAGCGGATCCGGATTCCAACGCGTCCAGATATCGACGGGAAGCGGAGCAGAACCGCAATAGGGAATCGGTGGAAATCGCATGAGGCTGCAACAATAAGCGTCTTCGGAGGTTCCCGCCACGAGACTATGGCCTACCCTGCTGGAGCGTAGCGCGGGGGAACTACGGTGCGTGCCGATCGTAACACCCAAAGCGCTCCATCTCGCGCATGACCAACAAGCGATCCGAAAGGCGCCGCATGAACGACAGAGCGCCGGAAGGGCCAGACGAGAGACGCACGCTGTGGATCGTCCTGGTGCTCAACCTCGCGATCGCTATCGCCTTCCTGATCGCAGGTATCAGCGGAGATTCCAGTGCACTCCTCGCCAACGGACTCGACAACCTGTCGGACGCGGCGGTCTACGCATTGAGCCTGATCGCTCTCAGCCGGGGGGCGAAATGGAAGACGCGGGCGGCGACAGTTTCGGGCTTCATGCTCCTGATCTTCGCCGGCGGTATCCTGCTCGACGTCGGCCGCCGCTATCTTCAGGGAAGCGAGCCGATCGGCGTCACGATGATGACGATGTCGGCCATTGCGGCCGTGGTAAACTTCGTCTGCCTTAGGCTGCTGCAACGGCTGCGAGAGCCCGACGTCAACCTGCGCGCCGCGACCACTTTCAGCTTCAACGACTTCATCTCGAATGGCGGGATTCTCGTCGCCGGTGTTCTGGTCTGGTGGCTGGGGACCAACTGGCCCGATCTGCTGGTCGGTTTTCTCACCGCGGTGATCGCGATCAAGGGCGGCATCGAGATTCTGCGCGACGCCCGGTGCGAGGCACGTGAAGCAAAAAGGGCGAGCGCATGAAAAGCTCGAGGCATCCCTCGGCGGGCGATGCGCGCCGCCATCGGCATCTCGGGCCGAAGGCGCGGCAGCAGCCGCAGCCGGACGCCGCGATCACCGAACCATCGGCGCTTCTCGACCGCCTGGACGCGCTCACGACCGAGGTGCGGCGGGAAGGTGTGGAGAAGTTTGCCCGATGGAACATTGGAGATGTGCCTGGCTTGGCCTCCTGCGCCGCCAACCTGGCGGACTATCTTGCCCTGCGCGGACACGATCTGCGGCCGATCCAGCGCGGGCTGACGATGCTCGGCCTGTCCTCGTTGGGGCGATCGGAGGGGCACGTCCTCCCCGCGCTTCAGGCGACCCGCGCGGCGCTCGCGGCGATTGTCGGCAGGCAACCGGACGAGCGGCCGCCATCGGAAGCATTCTTCGCCGGCGAGCGCTGCCTCACCGAGCGGCGGCAGGCCCTGTTCGGCGCGACCGGCGATCTGCGCGCGACCGCGATCATGGTGACGTGTCCGAGCGAAGCCGCGGAAGATCCTGCGTTCATGCGAGACCTCGCCGACCGCAGGATCGAAGCACTGCGCATCAACTGCGCGCATGACGGTCCGCGCAGATGGTTGCGGATGATCGAACACGCCCGTGTTGCCGAGCAAGAGACCGGCCACAGGATGCGCATCTTCATGGATCTGGCCGGTCCGAAGATCCGCACCGGCAACATGGAAGGCGGTGGGGGGCGTCTGCACGTGGGCGACCGCCTGCGGATCGTCGAAGCCGGTGCGCTGGGTGCCCACAAGACGGATGAGGCGGTGACGGCGGTCGAATGCACGCTCGGGGAAGCGGTGCGCGGCAGCCGGACCGGCGACCATGTCTTCTATAACGACGGCAAGCTCGGCGGCGTGATCGAGGAAGCGGGCGACGACGGACTGCTGGTGCATATTGAACAGGCTCCGGAGAAGGGTGCCAGGCTAAAACCCGAAAAGGGCCTGAACTTCCCCGATGCCGATCTCGGCATCGCCGCGCTCACGAAAAAGGACCGCCGCGACCTGAAGTTCATTGCCGCCCATGCCGACGGCGTCCAATACTCGTTCGTCCAATCCGCCGCCGACGTGATGCAGCTGCAGGAGGCGTTGGCGGAACTGCGCGACGACTGGCAGAAACTCGCCCTTGTGCTGAAGGTGGAGACCATCCGGGCGATCGACAATCTGCCGGAGATCATGGTCCACGCCGCCAGTCGACAGCCCACCGCCGTGATGATCGCGCGGGGCGACCTTGCCGTTGAGATCGGCTTTGCTCGCATGGCCGAGATGCAGGAGGAAATCCTGTGGCTGGCCGAGGCTGCTCACGTGCCGGTGATCTGGGCGACGCAGGTCTTGGAGAACCTCGTCAAGAAGGGCCGGCCTTCTCGTGGTGAGATGACCGACGCGGCGATGGCCGCGCGCGCCGAATGCGTGATGCTGAACAAGGGCCCACATGTCCTCGAGGCGATCGAGGTTCTCGACACCCTGCTCGGGCGCATGGGCGAGCACCAGCACAAGAAGACGCCGCAACTGCGTGCTCTGAAAAGCTGGTAGAATAAATGGTACGCCGGCCCTCAAACGCCTTCAGGAACTATCAGGCGTTCTCGACGGTTCTGATAACCAAGGAGATAGCATGGCCAGCGCACCACCCGATTCTCATCCCGACTCGCCGCCCCGTGGCCCCGACCAGGCCCCGGAACAACTTCCGCAGCCGGATGACGATGGCCGGGAAAGCGTCGAAGATCTGCCGGAAGAGTAGTGCTTTGCGATCATTGCACGGCACCGCGCAGAGGATTAGCGCCGGGAATTGTCAATGGTGGCCTGAGCCGTGTCCGGAATTATGATGGCCACCGCTTATGCGGTGATGGCCGCGTGATCCGTGACCGATCGATCGATACCCGAGGCCAACGAACGCAGATCCGTAGCCGAAGGCGCCAAAATAGGGTTGGCCGTAATAACCGGCGGGGTAATAGCCGCGCGAGGCTACCGCCGGAGAGAGGACAAGCAGGCAGGTCGGCGCCGCCTTCACACCTTCTTCAGTCGGGGTGGCGGGAGGCGGCGACGGCGATCTGGTGACGGGTGCAATCGGCTCCGCAGCTATCGAACCTGGGGTCGTGCAGGGCACGCGGTAATAGACGTACCCTGGTCCGCGCGGCGTAGTAGCGCATCCGCTCAAAGCGAGTACGGCCAACAAACCAACTCCCGCACGCCTCGATCTCGTGAGCAACATTGTTCTTTCCTTCCGGCGTGCCTCCCCGAGGATCGCATGTTCACGTTACACCACAGAACCTCCTTCGCATAGCAAACTGCGCAGCGTGCTGGCTTTACGGGGCGTCAGCGTCATTCACCGCCAATTCAACCAAAGGATGCCACGCTGCTCGCCCACGGTTGACTAAAGTCAGGAGGTTGTCGTGAACAGGCGTGCTTTGTCGCTATTGGCCGGATCGGCAGCGGCTCTCTTTCTGGCCGCGCCGGCACTTGCCGGACAGCATGGCGGCGGCGTGAATTGGACCGGGTCACATGGCGGCGTCAACTGGGACGGAGGCCACCCCTACTCGGGCGTCGACTACAAGGGCAATTCCACCCCCACTACGACCGAACGCTACCCGCGTCGGACGCCCTATCTCTCCCCCCGTGCTGATCCGGCAAAGCCCACACCTACCGACCGAGAGGCCCGTAACGGCTCTAAAAAACGTTCAGGCTCACCATACGGGAGTCGGTAAACTTTCGCCAACTATCGCTCATCTTGAAAGCCCGTTCCCAGATAGGCAATGGGCAGTCCTTCACTACTTGTTAACCTTAATCAAGGACAATTCTCTCGCCTCAAGGAGCAGGACGAATGAGCGACATCGGCAGCATCATGGCCGCGCGCAACGCGATCATCCAGGGCAATGCCGCCCTGCGTGCCGCGGTGCAGCGTTCACCGGTCGATGCCCAACGAGGCGCACAATTCGCTACGGCATTGGTGAATGCCCAAAACGCTCCTTCTACCCTTCGTGCAACGAGCATAGGCGGCACTCCTCCATCCGACACCGCGGGTCCCGTGCCCGGTTTCGCCTCGACGCTTTCAAGCCTGCTGGCCCGGGTCAATACCGGACTGGAGGCCGAGGACACCGCGGCGGAAGCCTATGAGCGCGGAGAAACAACCGACATCGCAAGCGTCATGCTCACTCAGCAGCAGGCGTCCATTCAGTTCGAAGCGACTCTGCAGGTGCGCAACAAACTGCTCACAGCTTATAAGGACATAATGAACATGTCGATTTGAGGCGCTATGGCTTCAATGCTTAGCGCTCACCGGTGAGACACCGGCCTGCTCGCACCCAATGCCCGATTACGCCGGTCCGCCTTAGCGATGCTTCCGACCGAAGATCGCAACGCGCCAAAGATACCAGATTCCTGCCAACGCCAGTACGGCATTGCTGACCGGCTCGACAATCGTGGCGATCTGGCCGTAGCGCTCGCCCAACTCATAGCCTGCGATGGCCAGCATGGCCGTCCATGCCGCCGATCCGATGGTGGTCCATGCCAAAAATGGCCCCAGCGCCATGCCGGTGACACCAGCCGGCACCGAAATCAGCGTGCGGATGCCCGGCAACAGCCTGCCGAACAGCACCGCCCAGCGACCATAGCGATCGAACCATTTGTCCACCCGATCGATTTCTTCGGGTGTCAACGTCAGCCAGCGGCCATGATCCGCGGCAAACCGCTTGAGCCGCTCGATCCCGATCCAGCGCCCCACATAATACCAGAGGGTGGCACCAGCGACCGACCCCAGCGTGCCGGCCATGATCACGACCGGCAGCGAGCCGCGCCCCTGCGCTGCCGTATAGCCGGCCAGCGGCAGGATGACCTCGGACGGGATCGGCGGGAAAAGATTCTCCCCAAACATGAGCAGAAATACGCCAAGGCCACCCAGCTTGGAGATCAGCACGACGATCGCGTCATACATTCTTCTTTCTCCAAGCGAGCGTTGCCGTGTCGGTTACTTCCATCAACAATCCCTCCGCGCGATCATCGTTTCAGGCAAGCGACGATCGCGGTGATCACCGAGACCGTCTCCGCGACGTCACGAACCCTTACGGTGTCGAGACCAATCTCGGCCGCCGGATAGTCGTTACCACCCGGATAGATCGCATCGCCCAAAAACAGCATTTCATCCAGCCCGATGCCGCTTTCCGCGCTCAACCGCTTGAGTCCGTAGCCCTTGTCCACGCCTGCGCGCGTGACGTCGATCGACGTAGTGCCGCCGAGGTTGATCGAAAGACCGGGTAGCGCTTCGCGAAGAACGGCCTGCAGCGCCGTCCGCTTGGCGCGATCCGGATCCCATGCCTCCTTGGCTTCGAGCGGCGCTTGCTGACCGAGCCCCGAAAAGGTGAACTGGCTGCCGCGGTCTTCGAGCCGGTCTCCCCAGATGCGTTCATCGGTCAAATTGGCCTCCGCCAGCGCCCGGTCGAAAGCTGCGCGGATCTTTGCCTTCTCCTCTTTTTCGAACAGGTCCGCATAGATCGTTTGCCACGCGCTCCCGTCGAACCGATAGAGTTTGGTGCCGGTCGTCGGCATCAGCCAGAGCCGCTCTCGCTTAGCGTCGGCCGGCAAGCGCAATGCAACCTGCTTGTCGAACTGCGGCCAGTCACCGCCCGAGATCACCGCCACATCCGCGACCTCCAGAAGGCTCGATAGCGCGGCGCCCATCTCTTGGGACAAAGGCTGTTTGCTTTCCGCCAGCGTGCCGTCCAAATCGAACGCAATCAGTCGCTTCATGCCACATCCTTCCTCTGTCTAGCCGCGCGCTCATCTCCCGTCGACCGGGTCGGTTAGCCGCTTCGCGCGCACCCAAAGTTGGTGGAATGCACCAGACCGTCCAAGGTGCCACCGTTGCGGCGGCCCGTTCGCGGTTTATTCGGGGCTCTCTGGGCTCAGTTAGCAGTTATTCGACGTATGCAATTCCATTCGACATATCGACAAAGCCGTACACGGCGCAGCGGGCGCTGATCCTATGCAGCACTGCAACACCAATGCGGTCGCGCACGGCGGGAAGAATGCCGTGGACGCAATGGGCGAAATGAAGCAACCCACGCAGTAGTTTTAGTGATTCCTTGAGTTTCCACTGGCTTGATCGAGCGCGACGGTGGCGATTTTCGACCTAGCTCGGAAAGATTGAGTCGGTCCAAATGCACGACCTCCAGCGGTCACGCCCAAAACCCCTGCAGAAGTTCCATCGCCGCTTGCGATCGGTGGCGCTGTTTGAACAGCTCGGCCCCGGGCTCGTCACCGGCGCGGCCGACGACGACCCGAGCGGGATCGCCACCTACTCGCAGGTCGGCGCGCGCTTCGGCTTCCAGCTCCTCTGGGTCATGGTCCTCGTCTATCCGCTGATGACCGCGATCCAGCTCATCAGCGCCCATATCGGTCGTGTCACCGGTTGCGGTCTTGCCAAGAATATGAGCAACGCCTTGCCCAAATGGCTTGTCGCGGGCCTCGTGGCACTGCTGTTTATCGCCAACACGATCAATATCGGCGCCGACCTCGCCGCTATGGGTCAGGCGGCGGGGCTCATCGTCGGCTTCGATGGCAAAATTCTGACCGTTGGCCTGGCATTGGTTTCACTGACCTTGCAGCTGTTCGCCCCTTACAAGCGCTATGCTGCCTTGCTAAAATGGGTGACCCTGAGCCTGCTTGCCTATGTTGCCGTCCTCTTCCTGGTCAAGATCGATTGGTCCGCCGTGTTGGTAGGCCTCGTCTGGCCCAAGGTGGCCGGCGTCGGTGCCTGGACGATGATCGTCGCCGTCCTCGGGACCACGATCAGTCCCTATCTGTTCTTCTGGCAGTCCGCGCAAGAGGTCGAGCAAGTCTCCCAGGACCCTGATGCAAAACCTTTGAAAGAGGCGCCCGGCCAGGCGCGGCGCGAGTTTCAGCGCATCCGCATCGACACCTTCGCCGGCATGGCGATTTCGGTTGTGGTGGCCCTTGCGATCATGATCGGCACGGCCGCGACCTTGAATGCCGCCGGTCAGACATCGATCCAGACCGCGACCGATGCCGCAAAGGCACTCGAGCCGGTCGCGGGGAAGTTCGCCCTGGCGCTCTTCGCCCTCGGCATCATCGGCACCGGCATGCTGGCGGTTCCGGTGTTGGCGGGATCGGCCGCCTATGCCGTGGGTGAGAGCCGCGGCTGGAAATGCGGCCTCGAAGAAAAGCCCTGGCATGCGGTGGGCTTCTACACCATCATCGGCCTTGCGACACTGGTAGGGCTCGCGATCAGCTGGTCACCGATCGATCCGATGCATGCGCTTGTCTACAGCGCGGTCATCAACGGCTTTGTCGCCGTCCCCATCATGGCGACGATGATGACCATCGCCTATCGCCGATCGGTGCTTGGCAATTTCACGGCCTCGCGTCCGCTTCTGGTGCTTGGCTGGCTCGCAACGATTGTCATGGCCGGCGCGGCGCTCGCGTCCGTGCTCCTGCCGTAGCGCCCGCAAACACCTGCCGTGTTATAACTTGAGGATCAAGCCTCATGAAGGAAGAGACGAGTTCGCAGGCCCGCCGCGCCGCATTCCGACGCCGCTCGATCATCGTCACGGTGTTGGGACTGGCGGCCGCTGGCACGATCATGGTCTTGGGTTCTCTGGGCCTGTATCCGCGCGCCTGTTTGATCGCGAGTTCACTACTGTCGCTGTTCACCCTTTTCTATGCCATTTCGACCTTCCGTTCGATCCGGGCAGACAACGCCCGGCTCCAAAGGGAAATCACGATCGCAAAGCTGCGCCTGTCGGCCAACCTGCCACCACCGGTCCGGCCGGCGCGGCCTAAAGGTGCCGGTGGCGGGGACAATGAAGAGGTGTGATCGCCGACCGCTCTCTCAAACGCTACACCCAGCGTTGTCGGCGAAGACGCAGATAGATCGCCGCGCAGAGGCTGCCCATGGCGAGAAGAAAAATGCCGTAGCCGAACCTCGCCGACACACCGACAATGCCGGGAAAATTCACACTGGAAAGCGCTGTGGCCGATGTCAGAAGCGCGAACATGACCGCCCATGCCGACAATGTACGCACCGTCCGTTCGATTTCGCTCGCCGGGACCGTGCTCAGTGACATCAGGCCCGCGATGACGCGTTGGCTGGCGAGCGCAAGCCGCTCGGAGCCTTGGAGTGTCTCCAGAACGTCGCGCAGATACGGCCGGGCGCCCGGATCGATCGCATCGTAGCGCTCCGCGGTCAATGCCTCGATCACGCCGAGATTGGCGGCCAGGCCGCGCTTGAAATCGAAAAGGTCATGCTGGAAGCGCAGGACATCGTAAAGATCTTCACGGCGCAGCCTTCCGGCCGACGCCTGGCGCTCCAACTCAGCGGCACGCGCTTCGAGCGCCAGCGCCACCGACAGGAAATCGCTCGCCACTGGAGCCAACAGGCCGGACAGGAAATAGGCCGGACCCCGCGCGAGCAAGCCAGGGTTTGCTTCGATCTGATCGCCCTCCCGCCGCCCCTCGGGCCGGCCCGTCACCGAGACGACGAATTGCCTGCCGAGAAAGATGGTCATGTTGCCATAGATCGGCTTTCCGTCGGTGTCGGAGATGTCGCTCAGCACCATTCCCAGGCGCGCGTCTCTGTCGATCAGGCGTCCGGGGGAACCGTTGCGCGCCGCTTCGACGACAGATTGAAAACCAAGACGTGAGGCCGCCGCGTCCAGATGCGTGTCGTGCCCGGAGACGATCGCCACCCAGACGAAATCTCCGTGATCAATTTCTCCTTGGCCGAGATCCGCGATCCGACCCTCGCGAACGAACCTGCCGGCTTCATAGATGCGGCAGTGCCCTCCGGAAGACTCGAGCGACATGCTCAAATCCACCGCGCCCGCTTGAAGCGGATGAAGAGAATCCCGCAAATGGTCGCAATGACGCCAAGGACCATCGGGTAGCCATATTGCCACTTGAGCTCGGGCATATGTTCGAAATTCATGCCGTATATTCCCGCAATCGCGGTCGGAACCGCCAGCAAGGCCGCCCAGGCAGCAAGCTTGCGCGTTGTCGAGCCAAGGCGCTGCTGTTCGAGAAGCGCACTTACCTCGAAAATCGACGACAGAAGGTCGCGCAGGCCCCCCGCCATCGACATGACCACCCGGACATGGTCGAGAACGTCGCCGAAATAGGGCCGAACATTGTCATCGATGCACGGGCTATCGCTGTGCTTGAGCTTTCCCGCCACGTCGGCCATAGGTGCGAGGAACGTGGTGCATTTCATCAGATCGCGCCTGAGCGCGAAAATCCGTGCAATGTCGTCCCGCTCCAGGAAACTCTCCAGGGCGCGCGCCTCGAGGTCGAACACCTCATGCTCTATCTCGCTGACCACCGGTTTATAGTCGTCGACGATATGGTCGAGTATGGCGTGCAGCACATAGTCGACCCCATGCTTCAGCAGTTCGGGCGCTTCTTCCAGCCTCTCTCGAAGGTCGAGGTATCCCTCTTTGATGCCATGGCGGACCGTGACGATATGGCGAACGCCCACAAAGATATGGGTTTCCCCGAACGTCACCTGGCGATCGGTGCGCTCGATGGTTCGCGCCACGACAAAAAGCTGGTCCCCATAGACGTCCACCTTGGGCAGCTGATGAGCCTTGAGCGCGTCCTCCACCGCGAGAGGGTGCAGGGAAAAACGCGCTTCGAGGAGCGACATTTCTTCCGGCGTCGGCTCAACCAGGCCAATCCAGATGAACTCGTCGTCGCCGACCTCAACTTCGCCCAGTGCATCCGATGCGAACTTCTTGGCGACCACGCCATCCCGATAAACCCGTGCGGCCACAACGCTCATGGGAATCTCCGCCTGATTTCGATATCAACGTCACTTCACGCGGCAGTAGCGGGCGGCACGTCGACGGCCAAGCGAGATGACGAACTCGGAAGATGCACTCGAATGAGAAAGCGACCATCGATTTTTGTTGCGCTGTTGCCGGCTGGCGTTTGGCTGCTTGCCGCACGAGCGATGATGGCTACCTCAAGCCGGACGCGGCGACTTGGTTTGATCCACCCACGTCTCGCGCTCTACCTCAGCTTCCGAGCAGCCGCGCTCTATCGCGCGGGCTTTGCGGCCTGGCGTTACAACCGGGGAAAATGGCGTTGACTTCTCTTCGCATCACAGCGCCCTTATCTGGGCGAAGCCGACATGATGTACGCGCGTGCGCAGCTGCGTCTAAAGCTCGCGGGATGACACAGTGACCGACACCCTCAACGCAGCCGATGTCTTTACCAAGCTCGACATTAAGCTGATGCCCGATCCCTCCCGGACGGTCATCCGCCCTTTCGGTTTCGACTATCCTGCGGCGTTTGCAGCGGGCCGGCCGCCGAGGAGCGAAGCGGTTGCGGCCCGGCTGATGGCGCTCGATCCTGCCTATCGGCGGCGGATGCTGACGTTGCTGCGCCGCGCGATGCAAAGGCGTCATCGACGCGTCGACGATGTGTTCCTGCGCCGCTTCGAGGAGATCAAAGGCGGGCTTGGGATCACCGTGGTCGACCAAGACGATCGGCTGCTCGTCGGCGCCTATTTCAGCCAGGAATACGCCTTCGAAAGCGCGGCGCTGTTCAACCCCAGCATCGTCGAGATTCCCCATCGCGACCCGGGCGACGGCAGCATACGCTTCCTCCTTTCGTTGCGCGGGGTTGGCGAGGGTCATGTCTCGTCGGTCACCTTCCGCTCCGGAAGCTGGGACGGCGGCGAAGGCCTCGTCATCGATACGCCGAGCGGCCAAGGCGTGTCACCGCGAATAGAGCGCCAGGAGGAAGGATGGGTCCGACTGCGGTCCGATGACAGCGAGGATATTTCGGAAACGGTTATCTTTCCCATCCTGCCCAGCCAGCGGCAGGGCGTGGAAGATTTGCGATTGGTCCGCTTTACAGATCATGATGGTGCGCAAAGCGTAATCGGCACCTACACGGCTTTCGACGGCAGCACGGCGCGCGCCGAGCTCTTGCGCGGTGTCGATCTGCGCACGTATGAAATGCGTCCGCTCATCGGCGCCATGGCGGGATACAAGGGCATGGCCCTGTTCCCGCGGCGCATCGAGGGGCGATACACAATGCTCGGACGGCAGGATAGTGAGAGCTTGTGGCTTCTACAATCCGACACGCTTGAGCGATGGGAAGAAGGCGTGCCCATCATGGCGCCTCGTTACCCGTGGGAGTTCGTCCAGATCGGCAATTGCGGCTCGCCGATCGAGATCGACGAAGGCTGGCTGGTGTTCACCCACGGTGTGGGACTGGTCCGCGGCTACTGCATCGGCGCCTGTCTGCTCGACCGGGACGATCCTACGAAGGTGCTTGCGCGGACACCCTCTCCGCTTTTGTTCCCGAGCGGCGAGGAGCATGGCGGCTACGTGCCGAACGTCACCTACAGCTGCGGCGCGCTGCTTCACCGGCGGCGTGTGCTGCTGCCCTACGCCGTCGCCGACGAATATTCCGCGTTCGCCGTAGCGGGCGTCGAGGATCTGCTCAGCGTGATGCGGTAGGCCTTTCGATCTTCGCGCGCCCGGGAGAATAGCGTGCTGTGACCGATGAGGCTCAGCGATATCCCACGTCATAACGCTACGATCAATTGCCAAGTGATTTGATTGTAAAATGACCGCCTAGGATTTAAGCCAGTCGAGCAGTTCTGAGCCGAGCAGCTGAGTGTTGAGCTGTTCGTCGGACAATTCGACGAAGGCGTCGAGATCGCGGATGATGACAACGCCCGTGTTACGGAAGCGGGCGGCGATGTGGCGCAGGAAACCGAAATCGACGTCGTGCTCGCATGCGCCGACGAACAGGAAATAAACCTGATCGCCCCGCCGTTCCGATTCCTCCAGGATTTGAATCGTGCGGCCATGGTCGGATGGGTCGTTCTCCCCATCGGTTACGAAGATGACGATCGAACGCTTCTTTGTACGAAACTCTGGCTCCTGGCCGAGCCCGAAGAAGCGACTAAGGAACCCGCCCCCCGCCTCAGCTGGCAGCCAACCAAAGTGCTGGAGATTCCGTTCGAGCACGTAGCTGTAGGTTGTGCCGCCGTTCCAGCCAGGCACGCGCTTTACTACGTTGCGGACAATATACCCTCGGCAATCGTCAGGCGCGACTGTACCAACGTGGTGCACGCTACGTTTCCCGTCGCTGAAGGTGAAGACGTCCATCCGCCCGTCTGGATCAAGCTCCATGCCGTACGGCACCAGCCGCTCGATAAGCCGGCTGGTGGTGCCCTCCTCATGCTCGTGCTCGAACGAGCCCGATACGTCCATATCGAAGATCAGCTCGGCCTTGACGTCAGCGGCAACACCGGCCTTCTCGAGCGAGACGCGCAGGGTACGGGCGGATTTCTGGAGGTCGAGCTGGAGCGTCATGGTCTTGGGCCCTTCATGTCTTGAGCTGCTGCAAAATAGTTTGGAGGCGGTATTGGAGTTCGCCGGCCTCGGTCGGGTTGGGCGAGCGCACCCCACTCGCAGTGGCGGTCAATGCAGCTATGGTGGAGAGCCAGGCGGGCATTGCCACCAGCACCGCTTCCTGGACCGCAGCGATCAGGTGCAGCGGCTGCTCTGCCTGCGCGGCGCGGAGCGGATCGTCGCCGCGAAGCTGTGCGACTGAGCGGGTCAGGCTCATCGCGCGCTCCAGGAACCGCTGCGACAGCGCTGGCTGCGCGATCGAAAGATGGTCGGCCAGGAACCCGGCCGCCAGCGCCGCGGCCTCGATGTCGCCGCCGGTGGCCTCAATCCGGCGCGACTGTTCGCTCAGCCGGTCGCGCAGCCGCAGCAGGGGATCGAGTGCGGCGGCCGTCAGCCTCACCAGCTGGTCGAGTTCAGCCCGTGCGTCTTCCAGCGCACAGAGTGTATCGATCCGGCCCGTTCCGCCGAACAGCCGATCGAACACCCCGGCCGGCCGGCCGGTGCCGCAGATCACCGGCAGATCAATCGCACCGAGCAAGTCGATCATCCGCGTCACATACGCCCGAACCCGGCCCAGTTCGTCAGCCCGCGCCAGGTCAAGCGTCCGCGCGACAAGGTCGGCGTACTCCTGTTGCGCGCCGTGGCCCCACAGGGTGATGGTGCGGTCGCGCGCCCCCTCGACCACGAAACCCTCGACGAGCCGTACCGCGGTGGCGGCGACGGCGGGGGCGACGCCGGGCGACAGCCGGGCGATATCGGCGACGGTGACGGCGATGCGCCTGCGTTCGACGCCGGGAATAGCGGTGGGAGCTACGACAGGGCGGGTCGCATGCTCGGACACGGGCGGCGACGCGCGGTCGGCGGGGCGGCGCGAAGTCTTTTGGCCGGGCGCGATCGGACCGATGACCGTCGGGCGCAGCCGGGTCGGCCCGCGGTTGGGAGGCGCGTCGTCGGGCACCAGCTCAGGAGAAATGAGCGAGCACGTCGTTAAATGTCCCGTTGAAGCCACGTCCCACCGCGGCATATTCCCAGCCTTCAGGGCCAAGCAGTAGGCTGCCGAGCTGGACCACGTTGAACTCCTTGAACTCGGACGACAGCTGGTACGCGCCGAGCTCGCGTCCGCTGCCATCGGTCAGCGTGATCGTGCACAAGTCGATGTCGCCGAACGCCGGCTCATCCTCATCGGCATCGCCCTCTTCATGCCCTCCGCCATGATCCGCCTCGTGGACCGTTACCAAAATAGGGATCTCATTGACCCCCGCAGGCAACTTCGATCCGTCGATGATGATTGATTCGCTGCTGTTCTGCACGCGAAGGTCGCCGCTGTGCGACAAGCCCCCGCTCGGGGTGGCAAACGAGCCGTCCGTGTTAGACGCCAGCGCGCCGCCCTGCGGGTTCATCCGCGTGGTGTTGTAGGTCGAGAGCACACTCACCAGCTCGGTCACCTTGGCGCCATTGCCGTCGTTGCGCGCCTCAAGCGCGTGGACGTCGACGTCGTCCGCATGGTCGGCGTCGCAGCGCCACTCCACCTTGGCGGTGAAGCGCGCGCCCTTATTCAGCGAAAGTTGCAGCTTAGGCACCGCGACGCCGGGCTTCTCGAGCGACAGGGTGAGCATTGTTGATCAGGTCCTTCGTTTCAATTGGGAGCAAGCGTGGCGAGTTCCCGCCGCGCGTCCGCGAACTTGCGGCGGGCTATCTCGAACTTCTCGTCGGTAGTCTTGCGCGCAACTTCGACCAGTCCGTGGATTTCCTTGGTGGTGGCAATGATCGTCTCGATCTGCTGAGCCTGCGCGACCCGGTTATCGCCGGGTGCGATCGCCGCAGTCACCGCCACGTCCTTCAGCGCGCGGCCGCGCAGCTCGGTCAACTGGCGATCGAGCTTGGCTTGTCGGCCGGCGATTTGCTGCACGCTTCTTACCGCAAACGCGCCGTGGATCGACAGCAGCGTCATCTTAATCGAGGCGAAACGCGACGCGACGGTGGTCGCGGTTTCCTGCAGGGTGGCGACCCCGGCCTGCTCGATCTGCTGGATCACCAGCTGGTCGGCTGGAAGACGGGTGTAGCTCCCCTCCAGCGCCAGCGCGCGGCTTTCGAGCAAGCGCAATTTGTCCTTCAGCTCCGTCAGCCGAGCCTGTGCCACCGGGTCGGCCGGGTCGAGCGCCGCCTCCTCATTTGCGACATAGGCCTGCGCCTTGTTGAGCAATGCGCGCGCCACCCCGGCGGCGACGGCGAACTCGCCGAAGTGGTTGCCGTAGCTTTTCTTCAGCTGATCGAGGTTCTGGAGCTCGGCGAACAGCTTCTGCATCTCCTTGCTGAGCTCACCCTCCAGCCGGGCCATCTCGTCTGCAAGCGTCTTGGTCCGCCCCGCGATCAGGTCGCCGATCGCGGTCAACATCTCGTCGATCAGCTGGTCTGGCCGCTTACCGCGCAACCGCCCGAGCAGGCGGCCGAGGAAGCCCGGCTTCTCGCCGTTCTGCATTTTATCAAGGATGGCAGGCAGGTCAGCGTCCTCGACCCCTTTCTCCAGCCGCCCAAACAGCGCGAACACCGCCGCAGCACTGTTCTTGTCGAGCCGCTGAAGAAAGCCGTCGAGCGTGCTTTGCAGCGCTTGTTCGGCTTCGAGGCCGATACGGATCACATCGCCGGAACGCATGGTGGCGAAGTCAAGCTGCGCGAGCTGCTTCTCCGCCTCGGGCAGCTGCTCAGGACGAAGGATGATGGCGCCGGTTTCAAGCGGTATGGGAGAAGCCGCCGACTGCTGAAGTTCGACGGAGCTCCTGCCCGGGTTGGATCCAATGATCGTCGGCTTCATCACTTCTCCTTCGCCCACAGGCGACAGTATATTAGCAGCGATGATCGCACCAGCAATTTGCGAGGATAAGGCGCCGCAACCCCGGAGCAGTTCGCAACGGCGATACCGCCCGTCCCCCGGCATAGCAGTGCGGCCAGCACGTTGAAAATGGTCACAAACTGCGACGCTTGGCAGATCGTGCCTGATCAAGATGAAAATTGGCGCTGCGCGACCGCGTGAACGCCTCTGCGCAACCCGCCGCGATGCTGTGCTCGTTGGCGATGCCCACAATCAGGCCGCGTTTGCCGTCAAGATCGACAAGTGACGTCATGATTGCAATGCTTCTAAAAGGGCCAGGGTGTGAAGCGCGATCATCCGCTCCTCGTCGGTCGGAATGACGAGAACGTCGATGCGGCTTTCGCCGGCCCGCGAAATGCGAAGCGCGTTGTCCGCATTGGCGTCGTCGTCGATCTCGAGACCCGCCCAAGCCAACCGGGTACAGATGCGCCGCCGCACATCGGCGTGATTTTCACCGATCCCGGCGGTGAACACGAACGCATCCAGTCCGCCAAGTGAAGAGATAAGCCCGCCGGCCTCGCGCGCCACCCGCCAGCAGAAGAGATCGATCGCCTCTTCCGCCTCGACGCTCCCGTCTTCCGACAGCGCACGCATGTCGCTCGAGATGTTCGATACGCCGAGAAGACCGGATTTGCGGTAAAGCAGGTCCTCGACCTCGGCCACCGGCATGCTTAGCTGTGACTGGAGATGCAGCACGACGCCGGGATCGATGCTGCCGCAGCGCGTGCCCATGACAAGCCCGTCGAGGGCGGTGAAACCCATCGTCGTGTCGATGCTGCGCCCGCTCTGCATTGCGCACAGGCTGGCGCCGTTGCCGAGGTGCGCGGCAATCACACGCCCGCCCGCGAGCGCCGGATCGATCTTGCCCAGACGCCGTGCGATATATTCATAAGAAAGACCATGAAAGCCGTAGCGGCGGATACCCTGATCGTGGAGGAAGCGGGGGATGGCGAGCCGGGAGGCGACCATCGGCTTGTCATGGTGGAAGGCCGTGTCGAAGCAGACGACCTGAGGAAGATCGGGGTTGATCCGGGCAATGGCGCGGATAGCGGCGAGATTGTGGGGCTGGTGGAGCGGCGCGAGAGGGCAAAGCGCCTCCAGGGCGTCGAGCAGGACCGCGTCGACCCGTTGCGGCGCGGCAAAGCGGGTGCCGCCGTGAACGACCCGGTGGCCGATCGCGACGACCTGCCGGTCACCAAGATGGTCCGTGGCCCATGCAAACAGATCTTCGAGCAGATCGGCATGGGTCAGCGACGCCCCATCCGGCCAGTCGCGGTCTATCAGGACTTCACCCTCGACGGAGCGGATGCGGAGAGCGGGTGCAATACCGATCTTTTCGATCTTGCCGCTTGCCGACAAGGTGAGGCTGTCAGGATTGCCGAGCGTATAGAGCGCGAACTTGATGCTCGATGATCCGGAATTGAGACTGACGACGGCCTTCATGCGCGCGTCGCCATCCCCGGCGCGGCCTTTGTCGCCGCATGGGCCATAAGCACAGCGACCGCGCACGAAGCCAACCGGGTCCGCAGGCTGTCGGCACGGCTGGTCAGGATGATCGGCACGCGCGCCCCGAGAACGACACCGGCGGCATCCGCATCACCCAGAAAGGTCAATTGCTTGGCCAGCATGTTGCCGGATTCGATATCGGGTACGACGAGGATGTCCGCCCGTCCCGCGACCGGCGAGACGATGCCTTTCTCGCGCGCCGCATCAGGGCTGATCGCGTTGTCGAATGCGAGCGGCCCGTCGAGCAGTCCGCCGGTGATCTGCCCGCGATCCGCCATCTTGCAGAGCGCTGCCGCGTCGAGCGTGGAGACCATTGCCGGATTGACCGTCTCAACCGCGGAGAGGATCGCGACCTTCGGCTCCTCGATCCCGATCACATGCGCGAGATCGATGGCGTTGCGGATGATATCCGCCTTCTCCTCCAGGCTCGGGGCGATGTTGATCGCCGCATCGGTGATGATGAGAGGTCCCAGGTGGTCCGCCACATCCATCACATAGGCATGGCTGATCCGCCGCTCCGTCCGCAGGCCCGTGCCGGACGCAACGACAGCGCCCATCAGTTCGTCGGTGTGGAGCGAGCCCTTCATCAGCAGTCTGGCCTTGCCCTCATGCACGAGTGCGACCGCCCTGGCCGCCGCGTCATGGCTATGGCCGGCAGACTCGATCGGAAAGCCCGTGATGTCCTTCCCGGCCTCCTCGGCCGCGATGCGGATTTTCGCCTCCGGGCCGACCAGGATGGGGGCGATCAGGCCCTGCTCGGCTGCCTCCACGACCGCCACGATCGCCGACGCGCTGCACGGATGGGCTACCGCGGTCGGCACCGGCGCGAGCCCAGCCACTTTTTCCATCAATCGACGATAACCATGACGTTCGGCAAGATGGACGTCCGGCAGGGCAATGCGCGGGCGGCGCACTTTCTCGTTCGGCGCCTTGACCTCCGCGCGGCCTGAGATCACCTCCTCGCCGTCCTGGTTGACGCAGCGGCAGTCGAATATCACGATGCTGTGTTCCGTCTGCTTCTCGGCCACCGTTACGCTGGCGGTGATCGTATCGCCAAGGCCGACCGGACGCGAGAAGCGCAGCGACTGGCTGAGATAGATGGCGCCGGGACCCGGAAGTTCGGTGCCGAGCACCGCCGATATCAGCCCGCCACCCCACATGCCATGCGCGATCACGCGGCGGAACAGGTCAGTCGCGGCATAGTCGGGATCGACGTGCGCGGGATTGACGTCGCCCGAGACCAGCGCGAAGAGCTGGATGTCCTCCTCGCGCAGTGTTCGCGCCAGGCTCGCCGTATCACCCACCGCGATCTCGTCGAAGGTGCGGTTCTCGATCATTGGTTCGTCATTCATCGCTCAGCGCTCCAGCACATAATGGCCGGGTGCCTCTGCGAGCGGCGCATAGCCCTTGTCCGGTGCGCCCATCGGCGGCGGCGTGCCCGCTTTGCCCGACAATTTTGCGAGCCAATCGCTCCACGCGGTCCACCAGCTGCCTTCGTGACGCGTCGCGGCATCCAGCCATGCGTCGGGGTCGAGCGCGGCTCCATCCGCCTCGCGAGTAAGCAGACGATAGGACCGGCCTGGATGCCCCGGCTCCGAGACGATCCCGGCATTATGGCCGCCGCTGGTCAGCACGAAGTCGATCGGCGCCCCGGTCAGCCGGTGAATCTTGAAGACCGAACGCCAAGGCGCGACATGATCGCGCTCCGTGCCGACCACGAACATCGGCCGGCGCAACGCCGACAGGGCGATCGGGCGTCCATTGACCTGGAAGCGTCCTTCGGCGAGATCGTCCTTGAGGAACAGCCGGCGCAGATACTGGCTGTGCATGGCATAGGGCATCCGCGTGCCGTCCGCGTTCCAGGCCATGAGATCATTCATCGGCTCGCGCTCGCCCATGAGATAAGTGGTGAGCACGCGCGACCAGACCAGATCGTTCGAGCGCAGCATCTGAAACGCGCCGCCCATCTGAGCGCTGTCGAGATAGCCTCGACCCCACATCATGTTCTCGAGTAGGCTAAGCTGTCCTTCGTCGATGAACAGGCCCAGTTCGCCAGGCTCGCAGAACTCGGTCTGGGCCGCGAGCAGCGTGAGGCTGGCCAGCCGGTCGTCGCCATCGCGCGCCATGGCCGCCGCCGCGATCGCAAGCAGCGTCCCGCCGAGGCAATAACCCGCCGCATGGACCGAAGCGCCGCCGGTGATCGCGGCGACGGCGTCGAGTGCGGCCATCGGTCCAAGCTGCAGATAATCGGCCATGTCGAGGTCGCGATCGGTGCTGCCGGGATTATGCCAGGAGATCATGAACACGGTGAAGCCCTGCGCGGTGAGCCACTGGACCAATGAATTCTCCGGCGACAGGTCGAGGATGTAATATTTCATGATCCAGGCGGGCACGATCAGGATCGGCTCGGGCCGGACTTGCTCCGTCGTCGGCGCATATTGGATCAATTCCATTAGCCGGTTCCGGTACACGACTTTGCCTTCGGCGGTTGCGAGGGTTTCGCCGACCTGGAACGTTTCCGTACCGGCCGGCGGCAGGCCGCGCATCAGCGCCTCGACGTCGGTCATCCAATTTCGCAGGCCGTCGGCCAAGCACTGTCCGCCGGTCTCCAGGATACGCTGCTGCAGGACGGGGTTCGTGGGGAGGAAATTGGTGGGCGCCGCCATGTCCAGCCACTGGCGGACGGCGAAAGCCACCATCTCCTCATGATGCGCGGTAACGCCCGTGATCCCGGTCGTTGCCGCGTGCCACCATTGCTGGTTGAGCAGAAAGGCCTGCGAGACGAGGTTGAACGGCGCCGTCGCCCAAGCTGGATCGGCAAAGCGCCGATCCTGCGGCAGCGGCTCGATCGCGCGCCCCGCCTGCGCGTCCGTCGCGCTACGCATGGCATAGTCTCCCAGTCGCGTCATTTTGCGCAGCGCCTTGGCAGCGAGCTGCGTCTGCTTGCCCGGCGAGGCGGCAAGGTGCAGCATCCAGTCGGAGACGGCCTGGGCCAGCGTGGCCGGCGACAAGCCGAAGGTTGCCTGAGCAATCATGGCACCTGCGGCGCGGTCCATGGTCTCCGCCAGGCCATCGAGCGGATCACCCACGCCGGGGGTCTGAGCTTCGACCATGATCTTCAAACCTTCCATGAACGGGCCAATTCCTAAGCCTTCCGCGCATGACCCCGAGACTCGGGAGCGGAGCAGCACAATCAAGGCACGCCTTTCCTATGTTCGGTCACAAACGCGCTATAGGGACATTCCCTATGGTGTCTTTGTTGCGTACGGGTGAAGATGGCCGCTGGGTCGTTTGGCCAGACCCCGCATCGGGCTAATATGAAGGGAATTCGCTTTGTCACATGGCTCGCGACGCTGGAAAAACCAATCGATCGAAGGCTTTCCTCAGGAGGGAGCCACGCGGATCCGAAGCGGGAAATTGCGGCCTTTCGCCTGGATTCTGATCGGCCTCGCGATGCTGGTCTGGTCGCTTCTCTCCTGGCTTCTCTACAGCTTTACCGATCCCGTGCTCGCCTGGCTCGCCACCTCGCTCGATCTCGTTGTGGATCGCGGACAGGATACCGCGAAAACGCTGGGCAACAAATCTGCCGGCGACATACTGGCCGCGCTCGATACCAGCAGCCTGCCCGGACAATTGCTGGGGATGCTAAAGAGCACCGGAAAGGGCGCCGTCGTGGTCATCTGGGTAATCGGCATGGCCGTATTAGCCATTTTGCCTATCGGCTTGTCCCTGATTGGCCGTTTCTATGTCCGAGGGCGCCATTGAAGCATGGTGACACAACGGAACTCGAGCGCTTGGACGGCTTGACAACGCTCAGCCATCTCCCACCCCGATCAATTTCTTCGCATTCTCGCCCAATGACATCCGTTGAACGTCATGGCCGCTCGGTGCCTGATAGAGGCGCAGGTCGAATTCAGGCAGGATCGCGAGCAAGTGATCGAAAATATCGGCCTGGATGGTTTCATATTCCGACCAGATCGTCGTCGCGGTGAAGCAGTAGATCTCCAGCGGCAATCCCTGCGCGGTAGGTTGGAGCTGACGCACGAGCAGGGCCATATCGCCCGACACACGCGTTTGTGCGCGAAGATACGCGATGACATAGGCGCGAAACGTGCCGATGTTGGTAAGGCGCCGTCCGTTCACGACATCCCCGCCATGCTCGACGAGGTGATCGTTCGATTGCGCCAGTTCGCCCTGTTTGCGGATTAGATAATCGTCGATCAGCGCGAAACGGCGCACGCTCAGTTCGTCCTCTTCGCCCAGAAAGCGGATGCTGCTCTGGTCGATGAAGAGGGATCGCTTGATCCGTCGCACACCGACGTCCTGCATGCCGCGCCAGTTCTTGAAGCTGTCGGAGATAAGCCGATAGGTGGGTATGCTCGTGATCGTCTTGTCGAAGTTCTGCACTTTGATCGTGTGCAAGGCAATATCGATCACGTCTCCATCAGCATTGAGCGCGGGCATCTCGATCCAGTCCCCGACCCGGAGCATGTCGTTGGAGGTGAGCTGCACCGACGCGACCAGCGACAGGATCGTATCCTTGAACACCAGCATGAGCACTGCCGCCAGCGCGCCCAGTCCCGAGAGCAGTAGCAGCGGCGACTGTTCCATCACCACCGCAATCACCAGCACCGCGCCGGCAAGAAACAGCAGGATTTTGAGGACCTGGACATATCCCTTGATGGGACGATGGGCGGCATCGGGCCGGCGCTGATAGAGCCGATTTGCAAGATTGAGCGCGGCGTTCATCGCCAGGATGATCGTCAGGATGATGAAAGCATTCGCGACATTATGGATCGCCGTCGCCAAACCAGCTGGCAGATGCACGACTAGTCCGACGCCGCGGGCGAGGATGAGCGCAGGCACGATATTGGCGAGCCGCGCGACGATAGGTGCGGGAGTCGGACCGTCCTTGGGCAACAGCTGCAAGGCGAACTTAAGGATCACCTGCTTGACGATCCAGTTGACGAAGACCGCAATCGCAAACAGCAGGGCGACCCCAAGCATCGCCTCCAGCCATGAAGGCATGGCAGCCGCGAAGGGGAAAGTGGCGGAGAAGGTTTGCGAATCGATCATGGCGCTCGCCGGCAATCTATCTTGCATCGCAGCCGCGGATTTCGACGAACGGCAGCCAACATGGGGACGCCACTTCGACAAATAGAAGCGACGAAAGCGGGATTCGCAACGGACCCTCCTTCAAGACTGCGTTAGAACAACACCAGATTGACACCATGGCGACGCAACGACGGCGCATTAAACGACTGGCGGGTCACACGAACAGGTTTTTTGGTAGATAGTCGCCTTGATCTGTATCGCCTCCGAACTTCAAAAGGTCAGGGTCGATCCAGAGCGGTGCTTGCGAAGGCGCCCTCGGTCGAAACCTGCACGTCACACTTACATGAAACGCCAGTCCTGAAGTTCACCAGATAATTCTGTGAGGTTGAGAACCACCGCCTCATCCAGACGCACCGACGATGACCACCCTCCAGCCAAATTGGCCCGATTGGCTGCGAGACGTTCGTAATCGACCTTGATAGCCGGCCGCCGCCCGGCTCAGAGGAGTGCTTCTACCCCCTAGGCGACGCCATCCCAATAACACTGAAGGAATTCCTTTCAGAAGTGGTCTCATCGTGCTATCCGCGTCTATCATGCGGCGTGTCCTGCTCATTTTTGCAGCGCTTTATGTCAGCCTGTCTCTGACTGGCGGATCAATTGCACACGCCATGGAGCCGATTTCCTGCGTGGACAGTGCAACAGCCGCCAGCATGGGACACAGCAACGGTGATGGGGACCAGGTTCCTTCCGATGCAAATAAGGGATTCACGCATCACCATGGGGGCTGTCACAGCCACCAAGTTTGCGATGCTGTGAAAAGCGAAGTGCTGCCAATCGCTTTTGGCATGGACAACCCGTCACCGCTTTTCGGTTTCCAGTACCTCCCGCTCGCTACAGCTGACCCCGCGCTGCGACCTCCAATAGCCTGATATTCCGCCTTCGCCGCAACGTTCGCGGCCTCCCGGAATTGTCAGGAGCTCTCATTCATGCATCGTGTCATTGCGGCCCTGCTGGCCGTGGCGTCTTGCGCGACTATCGCGCACGCGCAGACGGCGCCATTGCCGCCAAGTTCATCACCTCCCTTCACGTTGGAACGCGCCCTCATTGCGGCGGGTGCGTCGTCCCCAAGTGACCTGCCCCCCGCTGGTCCCGCGGTCATAACGAGAGTCTGCCGGTTTGATATTCGTGCTGCCCCACCGGCACAAGCGCGTCGGACGTGAGGCCTCCATTCAGCAGGAACGTCCGACGCGCTTGTGCCGATGTTCGGTTCCCCAGCGACGAGTGCGGCCTGACGTTGTTGTAGTCGTAGCGCCAGACAGTCAGTTTGCGCCTGGCGTCAGCCAGGCTGTCGAACAGCTCTTCATTCAAGAGCTCGTCGCGCAGCGATCCATTGAACGATTCAATGAACGCGTTCTGCTGCGGCTTGCCGGGATCGATGTAGTGCCACTCGACCCGGTTCTCGCTGGCCCACTTCAGGATCGCCCTGCTGGTGAACTCGGTCCCGTAGCACATTGGGAAGCGCTGGTTCGGGAGCCGCTATGGCCCTGATGAAGACAAGGCCGCGTAGCGGCCGCAGACTTCATCAGGGCAAGCCATGGCCGGTCAGCAGGTATCTAAAGTGAGGTTGT
>NZ_QQWY01000042.1:0-40184 GCF_003950455.1 Sphingomonas sp. ABOLE | reverse complement strand
GGCTAGGGGAGGGGCTGGAACGGTGCAGCGCCTCTTCCACGTCAGTCCCTCCCCCGACCCCTCCCGCGAGCGGGAGGGGGGCGCAGGGGCGGAGGCCTATTCCTCGTTGAACCGCGCCTCGACCAGCGCGACCAGCGCCTGCACCGCGCCTTCGGCGCCGTCGCCTTCGGCCCAGATCGTGATCGTGTCGCCCTTGGCGGCGCCGAGCATCATCAGGTCGAGGATCGAGGTGCCGGCGGCGCTGTTGCCGTCCTTCTCGACGGTCAGCTCGCAGGGCTGGGTGCTGGCGAGCGTGACGAAGGCCATGCTGGCGCGGGCGTGGAGGCCGCGGCGGTTCTCGATGAGCACCTCGCGCGACACCCGGCTCATTGCGGCGGCCCCAGCATTTCCGACGCGACCGTCACATACTTGCGGCCGGCGTCGCGCGCGGCGAGCACCGCGTCGGTGACCGACATGGTCTTGCGGGCGCTGCCGAGGCGGATCAGCATCGGCAGGCTGATGCCGGCGATCACCTCGACCTTGCCCGCCTTCATCAGCGAGATGGCGAGATTGGAGGGGGTGCCGCCGAACAGGTCGCTCAGCACGATCACGCCTTCGCCCGAATCGACCGCGCCGATGGCGCTGGCGATGTCGGCGCGGCGGCCCTCCATGTCATCCTCGGGGCCGATGCAGATCGCGGCGACCTGCTCCTGTTTCCCCACCACATGTTCCATCGCGACGACGAACTCCTCGGCGAGTCGTCCGTGCGTCACGAGCACCAACCCGATCATTCTATTCTCCGCCCCTAGCCATGGACACCGGCGCCCCCTCCAGGGAGTCCTGTGGCGCGGTCTGCAAATCTCTGTGTGTCACCGTGGGCGAAAATCCTTCGGCGCGCAACCGGGCGGCCATCCGCTCGGCGACATGGACCGAGCGATGCCGTCCGCCGGTGCAGCCGAACGCGATCGTCACATAGGCCTTCCCCTCCGCCTGGTAGCGGGGGAGCAGCAGTAGCAGCAGCGACTCGATCTGCGCCATGGCCGCATCATAGGCGGGGTCGGCGGCGACATAGGCGGAGACGTCGGCGTCGAGTCCCGTGCCGGGACGAAGCTGGGCATCCCAGTGCGGATTGCGCAGGAAGCGCATGTCGAGGACGAGGTCGGCGTCGCGGGGGAGGCCGCGCGAGAAGCCGAAGGACGTGACGCTGAAGGTGGTCTTGCCGCCGTCCGCCGAGAAGATCTGGCGGATCGCCTGCGACAGCTGGTTCGCCTTCATGTCGGTGGTGTCGAGCAGCCGGTTGGCCCAGCGGCGCAGGGGGCCGAGCAGCTCGCGCTCGCGGGCGATGCCGTCCTCGGCGGGGCGGTCCTGCGCGAGCGGGTGGCGGCGGCGGGTCTCGGAGAAGCGGCGGATCAGCTCGGCGCCGGTGCATTCGAGGAAGAGGGTGCCGACATCGAGGCCCTGGTCCTCGCGCAGCTTCTTGATACGCTGGACGATGCTCTCGGCATCGAAGCCGCGCGTCTGGGTGCCGATGCCGAGCGCCAGCGGGCGCTCGTCGTCGCCGCCGTCCGCGCCCGGCGCGGTATCGAGCAGGCGGTTGAGGAGAAGGAGGGGAAGGTTGTCGACCACCTCCCAGCCGAGATCCTCCAGCGTGCGCAGCACAGTCGACTTGCCGGCACCCGACATGCCGGTGACGAGCAGGATATGTTTGGGGCGACGCCGTTGCATGTTGTTCTCGCTTCGCGCGGTCGGATCGACGGGCCTGTTCATGCGCGGGCCGCCAGCGGCAGCCGAACGACGAAGCGTGCGCCCTGCGATCGATCCTCCCGCGATTCCACAATGATGCTTCCCTGATGGCCTTCGACGATGGTGCGGGCAATGGCAAGCCCGAGCCCCGAATGCTGGCCGAACGCCTCGCTGGAGGGGCGGACCGAATGGAAGCGGCGGAAGATCGCCTCGCGGGCTTCTTCGGGCACACCGGGGCCTTCGTCCTCGACCCAGACGGCGAGCGTGTCGTCTTCCTCCTGCGCGGAGATGGCGATCAGGCCGCCGGGGGGCGAGAAGGACAAGGCGTTTTCGATGAGGTTCTCGAACACGCGCTCGAGCCGCGTCGGATCACCCATCACCTCCATCGAGACGCCATAGGGGCGATCGAAGCGGATCCGGATGTCCTCGGGCACGCCGCGGGTCTCGCGCTGGCCGATCAGCGCGGCGATGAGGTCGCCCAGGTCGAACGGCTCGAAGGTGGTGCGGCTGAGCTGGGCGTCGATGCGCGAGGCTTCCGAGATGTCGGTGATCAGCCGGTCGAGCCGGTGGACGTCGTCGCGAACGATGTCGAGCAGCTGGTCGCGCAGCGCGGGGTCCTTGACGTTCGACAACCCTTCCACGGCGGAGCGCAGCGAGGCCAGGGGGTTCTTCAGCTCATGGGTGACGTCGGCGGCGAAGGTTTCGGTCGCATCGATGCGGGCGCGCAGCGCCCCGCTCATGTCCGAGAGCGCGCGGGCGAGCATGCCGATCTCGTCGCGGCGTTCGGGCAGGCGGGGGACCACCACTTCGCGCGCACGGCCGAGACGGACGCGGATCGCCGCCAGTGCCAGCCGCCGCAGCGGGCGGACGATGGTGCGGGCGAGGAACAGCGACAGCAGCACCGAGACCAGCGAGACGATGCCGAGCACCACGCCCAGCCGGTAGCGCTCCAGCCGCACCGTCTGGGTGATGTCGCGCGCGTTGAACGCAGTCATCACCACGCCGAGGCCGGTGATCGGCGCGGCGGCGGTGATCACCGGAGTACGATCGGGGGCGCGCCATACCGACGCCGCCGCAGCGTGGGTTTCCAGCGCCGTCTTCACGTCGGGCCAGTCGAGCCCGGCATCGCGCGGTCGCTCCCGGTACAGCGGCGCGCGATCGGCACCGGCAACCTTGTCGATTACCGCGTCGAGGAACCGCGCGATGGTCTGGCCCACCGGATCCTTGTCCGGATCGCGCAGCACCAGGTTGCGCAGGCCCAGCTCGCGGCTGTCGCTGAGCAGCTTGCCCTGCGGATCGTAGAGGCGGATGCGCGTGCCCATGTCGCGGGCGAGGCTCAGCACCAGCAGGTCGCGGCGCTTGTCGGTGGCGGAGGCCAGCGCCTGGGCGATCAGTCGCACCTCGCGGCTGGTCTGCTCGACGCGGCTGTCGACGATGCGGCTGCGATAGCTGTCGAGATAGAAGAAGCCGCCGCACAGCAGCGCCAGCGCGAAGATGTTGACCGCCAGGATCCGCGGCGTGAGGCTGACCCGGCCCGACCATCGCAGCGCCAGGTCGCGCTCGTCATTCATCCGAGAAGCGATAGCCCGCGCCATAGAGCGTCTCGATCGCGTCGAACGCCGGGTCTACCTGGCGGAACTTGCGGCGGACGCGCTTGATGTGGCTGTCGATCGTGCGGTCGTCGACATAGATGTCGTCCTGATAGGCGGCATCCATCAGCTGGTTGCGCGTCTTGACGATGCCCGGGCGCTGGGCGAGCGTCTCCAGGATCAGGAATTCGGTGACGGTCAGCGTGACGTTGACGCCGCCCCAGGTCACCTTGTGCCGCGCCGGATCCATGCTGAGGCGGCCGCGCTCCAGTGCTTCGGCGGGCTCGGCGGGCGCCGCGCCTTCCGCCACTGGCTGGGCCGGCTCGGTACGGCGCAGGATCGCGCGGATGCGGGCGATCAGCAGGCGCTGCGAGAAGGGCTTGGCGATATAATCGTCCGCGCCCATCGCCAGGCCCAGTGCCTCGTCGAGCTCGTCGTCCTTGCTGGTGAGGAAGATCACCGGGATCTGGCTCTTCTCGCGCAGCCGGCGGAGCAGCTCGAGCCCGTCCATCTTGGGCATCTTGATGTCGAGCACCGCCAGCTCGGGCGGGTTCTCGATCAGCGCCTTCAGCGCGCTTTCGCCGTCCGAATAGACGCGGGTCAGGAAACCCTCGGTCTGGAGCGCGATCGACACCGAGGTGAGGATGTTGCGGTCGTCATCGACCAGCGCGATCGTGGCGGTCATCCGGCTACCCGGGGCTGGCGCAAAATCAGCATCGACACCCGTTAGACCAAAGTTTCTTCCGCCTCAACCGACCGACAACGCTTACCCAGATTGACCCCCTCGGCAGGGGCATGTCAGGAGGCGACTCGAAATAAAGTTGCGCGGCAAAACAATCATCTGCTTTGTCATATAAATAGCGCGACAATGGTTGAGGAGGGTGGTTTGAACATGCGTCAGTCGCGCCATGGTCTTGGCGAGCAGGGGATTGCCACCTCGGCAGTGCTCCACTGGAACCTGATTACCGCGCCGCTGGTCGAGCACGCGATCCAACGCGGCGAAGGCAGCCTTGCCGCCGAAGGTCCGCTGGTGGTTGCTACGGGAAGATATACCGGGCGCTCGGCCAGGGACAAGTTCATCGTCCGCGACGCCGAGACCGAGACCAGCGTGTGGTGGGGCAAGACCAACCAGGCGATGACGCCCGCGCATTTTGCCGCGCTCAAGGCGGACTTCCTCGCCGAACTGGGCAAGCGCGACGAACTGTTCGTGCAGGACCTCTATGGCGGCTCGCAGCCCGAGCATCGCGTGCAGGTGCGGGTAATCAACGAGCTTGCCTGGCACAATCTGTTCATCCGCACGATGCTGGTGCGCCCTGAGCCGGAGGCGCTGGCGGACTTCATCCCCGAATATACGATCATCGACCTGCCGAGCTTCCGCGCCGATCCCGCGCGCCACGGTACCCGCAGCGAGACGGTGATCGCGGTGAACTTCACCGATAGGCTGATCCTGATCGGCGGCACCGCCTATGCCGGCGAGATGAAGAAGAGCGTGTTCGGCCTGCTCAACTATCTGCTGCCGGAGCAGGGCATCATGCCGATGCACTGCTCGGCCAACATCGGACCGGAGGGCGACACCGCGATCTTCTTCGGCCTCTCGGGCACCGGCAAGACGACGCTTTCGGCCGATGCCAGCCGCACGCTGATCGGCGACGACGAGCATGGCTGGTCGGACACCGCGGTCTTCAACTTCGAGGGCGGCTGCTACGCCAAGATGATCCGCCTCTCGCCCGAGGCCGAGCCCGAGATCTTCGCCACCACCAGGCGCTTCGGCACGGTGCTGGAAAATGTGGTGATGGATCCGGTGACGCGCACGCTCGACCTCGACGACGCGACCCTCGCCGAGAACAGCCGCGGTTCCTATCCGATCGACTTCATTCCCAATGCCTCGGCCGACAATCTCGGGCCGGTGCCGAAGAACATGATCTTCCTCACCGCCGATGCGTACGGCGTGCTCCCGCCGATCGCGCGGCTGACGCCCGAGCAGGCGATGTACCATTTCCTCTCGGGCTATACCGCGCGGGTGGCGGGTACCGAGATCGGGGTGACCGAGCCCGAGGCGACCTTCTCCACCTGCTTCGGCGCGCCGTTCATGCCGCGGCACCCCTCGGTCTATGGCAATTTGCTCAAGAAGCGGATCGCGGAGGGCAATGTCGCCTGCTGGCTGGTCAATACCGGCTGGACCGGCGGCAAGTACGGCGTGGGCCACCGCATGCCGATCAAGGCGACGCGGGCGCTGCTCAACGCCGCGCTCGACGGCAGCCTCAACGCGGCCGCGTTCCGCGTCGATCCGTATTTCGGCTTCGAGGTACCGGTGGCGGTGCCGGGGGTGGACGCGGCGATCCTCGACCCGCGCGAAACCTGGCCCGACAAAGCCGACTATGACGCGACCGCCGAGCAGCTGGTCGACCAGTTCGTGGAGAATTTTGCGCAGTTCGAGGACCATGTCGAAGCCGGCGTCCGCGCGGCTGCACCAAAAGCAAAGGCACTCGCCTGAGCGATGCCGCCAACCTTCCGCCGCGGTGCTTCCCCAGCGCCGCAGCGATCGTCCGAATCGGGGAGGGGTTGCTTGCCTGCACGCTCCCGCGCGACGATTGGACGCATGAGGCGCATCTCGCGGCGTGCTGCTATCTGCTGAGCGCGCGGCCAGATGTCGATGTGGATACCGAGATCGGCGGGATCATCCGGCGCTTCAACGAAAGTGTCGGGGGCATCAACGACGATCATGGCGGCTATCACGAGACGATCACGCGCGCCTATGTCGCCGGGGTCCGGCTGTATCTGGCCGAGGTGCCCGAAGCCGATCTACTGGCACGGGTGAACGGGCTGCTGGCATCACCAATGGGGAGACGCGACTGGCCGCTGCGGTTCTACAGCCGGGAGCGGCTGTTCTCGGTGCCGGCGCGGCGCGGCTTCGTGGAGCCGGACCTGGCACCGCTGCCGTAAAGGGTAGACTTAAATATCAGCAAAAACCACCGTCATCCCCGCGAAGGCGGGGATCCATTCGCCTGTGCGTTGCAGCAGGAGCCGAAAAACCGGCGCCAATGGATCCCCGCCTTCGCGGGGATGACGAGGATTGTGCTGTTGGCGAGCGCGAACTCCTGCGAGAGTGCGCGTCGCGGCCCTGTTCAGGCCTTGCCGGCCTCGACATCCGGATCGAGCAGGCGGTGGAGGTGCACCACCACATAGCGCATCTCGGCATCATCGACAGTGCGCTGCGCCGCGGCGCGCCACGCCTTTTCGGCGCTCGCATAATCGGGGAAGATACCGACCACGTCGAGCTTCGAGGGGTCGACGAAATCGAGGGTCGTCGGATCGGCAACGCGGCCGCCGAAGACCAGGTGAAGCTTGCTCATTGCGCCTCCTGGGGGTGGGGGGATGCTGCAGCCCTTACCGGCACTGCAGCATTGCACTCAACCCCCTTATAGGCTGCTCAGCGCTTGGCGGTCGCGTCCTTGGCGGCGTCGATCACCGTGCCGAACAGCGCCGAGACGCGTTCCTTGGTGGCGTCGCTGTTCGGGATCAGCGACTCGATCTGCTCGCGGCCGCTGTCCTTGGCGGCCTGGACCGCGGCGGCGGCGCCGTCGGCAAGCTTGCGGCCCAGCGGCTCGAGGGCCGCCCTCTCGCGATCGAAGCGCGGCAGCAGCATGCCGATCACCACGCCGACCGCGACGCCGCCGGCGAGCAGCAGCGCGGGGTTTTCGGTGAGGCGTGATCCGGTTTCGGTTTCGGTGCTCATGGCGTCATCCTTCTGTGCTGTCTTGTGATGCCGAACCCTTTTTGGGGCCGGCGGTTTCGTCTTTGCCCTTGCGGAAAATGTCGATGATCCAGCCGCGCGCGAGCACCAGGCCGATGCCGCTCGTCACCGCCGCAGCCAGCCACGGCCGTTCGCGGACCGCCTCGGTGCCCTCGCGCGCGATGGTGCTAACGCTGTGCCTGGCGTTCTCCATCGCCTCGTGCGCGATATTGCGCGGCTTCAGCCGTTCCTGGACGGTGCCGACCGTCGCCATCAGCTTGTCGCGGGCGGCGCGGGCGCGTGCCCGCGCGGCGTCGGGATCGCGGGGTAAAGTCATGCCTGCGCTCCCAACGCCTTGCGGATGCCGCGCGCCGCCGCCCAGCCGAGCAGGGCCGCAATCACGAGGCTGATGCCGACGACGATCAACGTCGCCCAGCCGGGTCCGACCAACGTCGCCAGCGTCAGGATCGCGCCGACGATCAGCCCGATCGCCGCCGCCATGGCGAGCGCGAGGGCGAGGACGGCGGCGATTGCCGCGCCCTTGACCTCGGCCACCTTGGCTTGGGCGACCGCCTTGACATAGTCGACCTCGGCGCGGGCATAATCCTTGGCGTCTTCGGTGAGCTGGCCGATCAGCTCACCGATGCCGGCGTCTTCCATTCGGGGGGCGTCCATGCCCTGTGCTGCCCGTCCTTAGCTCTGGGTGGTGCCGGGCGATGCCGACGGACCGCTGCCAAAGCCGGCAGGCTCGACCTTGAGATCCTCGGTCGACGGCGTGTTGCCCGTCGGGGCGGCCGTGGTGTCGGTGTCCGTCGGGGTCGTGCCCGAGGCCTCGATGCCCGACTTGATCACGCGCGCCAGCACGAAGCCGAGCGCCGCTGCGGTGCCGACCGCGATCGCCGGGCTTTTCTTGACGAACTCGGTCGCCTCGTCGAGCAGCTCGTTGACGTCCTTGCCGCGCAGCGAGTCCGCGAAGCCCGCGATGCCGTCCGCCGCAGTGCGGGCGTACTGGCCGTACTGCGAGCCGAGCTTGGCGTCGACATCGCCCGCAGCCGTCCGCATCATTTCGGCGACTTCGTCGAGCGCGCTGGTCGCGCGGTCCTTGCCGGTGCCGGCGAAGCCCAGGATGTGCTCCTTGGCCTGATCGGCATATTTGGCGGCTTCCTCGCGAATCGTGTCGGTGGCGTTGCGCGTGAAGCTGCTGCCTTCGGCGCCGCTGCCGCCCTCGGTGCCGCCGCTTGCCGCGCCGGTCTCACCCATGTTGCCTGCGAGCGGATCGCCCGCAATGTTGGCCGTTTCGTCTGCCATGATTAAAAACCCTCCATGTCGCGTCGAAACAACAACGGCCCCGTTTGCGAGTTCCCTTGCGAACCGCTAGAGGCACCGCGCGCCTCAATCCTGACATGGTACGGAGACCATCACGTGACCGCAATCATCGACGTCCACGCCCGCCAGATTCTCGACAGCCGTGGAAACCCCACGGTGGAAGTGGATGTCCTGCTGGACGATGGCAGCTTCGGCCGCGCCGCCGTGCCCTCGGGCGCCTCCACCGGTGCCCATGAGGCCGTGGAAAAGCGCGACGGCGACAAGTCCCGCTGGCTCGGCAAGGGCGTCGAGGGCGCCGTCGATGCGGTGAACGGTGAGATTGCCGAGGCGGTTCTCGGCCTCGACGCCGAAGACCAGGCCGATCTCGACCGCACCATGATCGAGCTCGACGGCACCGCCAACAAGGGCCGCCTGGGCGCCAACGCGATCCTCGGCGTCAGCCTCGCCGCCGCCAAGGCTGCGGCCGATGCGCGCGGGCTGCCGCTCTATCGCTATGTCGGCGGCGTCAACGCGCACGTCCTGCCGGTGCCGATGATGAACATCATCAACGGCGGCGAGCATGCCGACAATCCGATCGACTTCCAGGAATTCATGATCGTGCCGGTCGGCGCCGAGAACATCGTCGAGGCGGTGCGCTGCGGTTCGGAAATCTTCCACACGCTCAAGAAGAAGCTGCACGAGAAGGGCCTGGCGACCGGCGTGGGCGACGAGGGCGGCTTCGCGCCGAACATCGCCTCGACCACCGAAGCGCTCGACTTCATCATGACCAGCATCGAAGCCGCCGGCTACAAGCCCGGCGACGACGTAATGCTCGCGCTCGACTGCGCCGCCACCGAATATTTCAAGGACGGCGCCTACAAGATGGTGGGCGAGGGCAAGACGCTCAGCTCGATCGAGAATGCCGAGTTCCTGGCGAAGCTCGCCGCCGACTATCCGATCTTCTCGATCGAGGACGGCATGGCCGAGGATGATTGGGAAGGCTGGAAGGCGCTGACCGAGCTGCTTGGGCACAAGGTCCAGCTGGTCGGCGACGACCTGTTCGTGACCAACCCGCAGCGCCTGCAGCGCGGCATCGAGGGCGGCTATGCCAACTCGCTGCTGGTGAAGGTCAACCAGATCGGCACGCTGACCGAGACTCTGGAAGCCGTCAGCCTCGCCCAGCGCTCGTCCTACACCGCGGTCATGTCGCACCGTTCGGGCGAGACCGAGGACGCGACGATCGCCGATCTCGCGGTCGCCACCAACTGCGGCCAGATCAAGACCGGCAGCCTTGCGCGCTCGGACCGGCTCGCCAAGTACAACCAGCTGATCCGCATCGAGGAAGAGCTGGGCGACGCGGCGGTCTATGCCGGCCGTTCGGTGCTTCGCCGCGCCTGAACCTAGGTAGGAACCGCGATCTTGCTAAGCGCCGATCGATCAGCGAAAAACACGGGTATGAAGCGCGCTTCGCCCATGTCCACGCTGCTGCGCCGCGCGGGGCTTCCCGCCGCGGCGCTGATCGCCATCGGCTTCTTTGCCTATAACGCGGTTCTGGGGCCTAACGGGATCGTCGCCGCCAAGGAAGTGCAGCACGAGCTTGCCGCCAAGCAGCGCGAATATGCGGTGCTCGACAAGAAACGTGCCGAGCTCAAGAATCGAGTCGACCTGCTCGATCCGAAGCACGGCGCCGATCCCGACATGGTCGACGAGCTTGCCCGCAAGCAGCTCAACGTCGTCCGCCCCGACGAAGTGATCATCCCGCTCGACAAGAAGTGATCGCCGTAGCGGCACCTGTTGCCAGGCACGGCTTCGCGTCTTAGTGCGGATGAACGTGGGCCGAACCCGCGCGTTGGTTGCAAGCTTTGCACGAACGCGCGTATAGGCACCCGCCTTTCCCCTCCCCGGATGAGGAATATCTGATCGTGGCCAAAGCACCGGCACGCAACGCACCGACCCCACCCGCCGTACCGAATCGCGAGCGGCCCAGCGAACCGGAACGGTTCAAGGCCTCGAAGGAACAGCTGCTCGAATTCTATCGCCAGATGCTGCTGATCCGCCGCTTCGAAGAGAAGGCGGGCCAGCTCTATGGCCTCGGCTTCATCGGCGGCTTCTGCCACCTCTACATCGGCCAGGAGGCCGTTGCGGTGGGCCTGCAGTCGGCGCTGGACGGCGAGAAGGATTCGGTGATCACCGGCTATCGCGACCATGGCCACATGCTTGCCTACGGCATCGACCCCAAGGTGATCATGGCCGAGCTGACCGGCCGCGGCGCGGGTATCTCGCGCGGCAAGGGCGGCTCGATGCACATGTTCTCGACCGAGAAGAAGTTCTACGGCGGCCACGGCATCGTCGGCGCGCAGGTCTCGCTCGGCACGGGCCTCGCCTTCGCGCACAAGTATAACGAGGATGGCGGCGTCGCCATGGCCTATTTCGGCGACGGCGCCGCGAACCAGGGCCAGGTGTACGAATCGTTCAACATGGCTGAGCTGTGGAAGCTCCCGATCATCTACGTGATCGAGAACAACCAGTACGCCATGGGCACCAGCGTCAACCGCTCCTCGGCCGAAGACCAGCTGTACAAGCGCGGCGAGAGCTTCCGCATCCCCGGCATCCAGGTGGACGGCATGGACGTGCTCGCCTGCCGCGGTGCGGCCGAGGAAGCGCTAGCCTGGGTGCGCGCCGGCAAGGGCCCGATCATCCTCGAGATGAAGACCTATCGCTATCGCGGCCACTCGATGTCCGATCCGGCCAAGTATCGCAGCCGCGAGGAAGTCCAGTCGGTCCGTGACAAGTCGGACCCGATCGAGGCGGTGAAGCGCGAGCTCGAGACGATGGGCGTCACCGAAGAGCAGCTGAAGCCGCTCGAGGCCGAGATCCGCAAGATCGTGAACGAATCGGCGGACTTCGCCGAACAGACGCCGGAGCCCGATCCGGCCGAACTCTATACCGACGTGCTGGTGGAGACCTACTGAGATGGCGATCGAACTCAAGATGCCGGCACTCTCGCCGACCATGGAAGAGGGCACGCTCGCCAAGTGGCTCGTCAAGGAAGGCGATGTCGTGAAGTCCGGCGACATCCTCGCCGAGATCGAGACCGACAAGGCGACGATGGAATTCGAAGCCGTTGACGAAGGCACGATCGCCAAGATCCTGGTCGCCGAAGGCACGGATAACGTGAAGGTCGGCACCGTGATCGCGATGATCGCGGGCGAGGGCGAGGATGCCTCTTCGGCCGCCGCAGCCCCGACCCCGGCCAGCCAGCAGACCGAGCCGACCCCGGAACCGGCTGCCGACAAGGCACCCGAAACCGGCACCGCGCAGCTGACCGCTGCCGTCGAGAAGACCCGTCCGGCCGATCCCGCCGTGCCCGCCGGCACCGAGATGGTGAAGACCACCGTCCGCGAAGCACTGCGCGACGCGATGGCGGAGGAAATGCGCGCCGATCCGCGCATCTTCGTGATGGGCGAGGAAGTCGCCGAGTATCAGGGCGCCTACAAGGTGACCCAGGGCCTGCTCGACGAATTCGGCCCCAAGCGCGTCATCGACACGCCGATCACCGAGTACGGCTTCGCCGGCGTCGGCACCGGTGCGGCGATGGGCGGCCTGAAGCCGATCATCGAGTTCATGACGTTCAACTTCGCCATGCAGGCGATCGACCACATCATCAACTCGGCGGCGAAGACCAACTACATGTCCGGCGGCCAGATGCGCTGCCCGATCGTGTTCCGCGGTCCGAACGGCTCGGCGAGCCGCGTCGGCGCGCAGCACAGCCAGAACTATGCGCCCTGGTATGCCAGCGTTCCCGGCCTGATCGTGATCGCGCCCTATGACTCGGCCGATGCCAAGGGCCTGCTCAAGGCGGCGATCCGCAGCCAGGATCCGGTCGTGTTCCTCGAGAACGAGCTGATGTACGGCCGCAGCTTCGACGTGCCGAAGCTCGACGATTACGTCCTGCCGATCGGCAAGGCGCGGATCGTGCGCGAGGGCAAGGACGTCACGCTGGTCAGCTACTCGATCGGCGTGGGCGTGGCGCTGGAAGCTGCCGAGAAGCTGGCGGCCGAGGGCGTCGACGCCGAGGTGATCGACCTGCGCACGCTGCGTCCGCTCGACAAGCAGACCGTGCTGGAAAGCCTGAAGAAGACCAACCGCATCGTGGTGGTCGAGGAAGGCTGGCCGGTCTGCTCGATCGCGTCGGAAATTGCCGCGTTCGTGATGGAAGAGGGCTTCGACGATCTCGACGCGCCGGTGCTGCGCGTGACCAACGAGGACGTGCCGCTGCCCTACGCGGCGAACCTCGAGAAGCTCGCGATGGTGACTGCCGACAAGGCCGTCGCGGTCGTCAAGAAGGTCACCTATCGCTGATCTTCTGCGCTCGAGCAGAAAACAGGCCCGTCCGACAGTCCGTCGGGCGGGCCTTTTTCGTCAGGCGCCGTAGCGATCGCAGGTCGAGCGGTTCGCGGTCGGCGCGGGGTTGTAGACCTGGCCATAGTCGCGATTGTCGCGAACGACGAACGAGGCGACGTAGCGCATCGTCTTGGTGCTCGTGAACCAGCCTTTGCCGACCAGCGGCGTGTAGAGATAGTTGATCTCGACGAACATCACCCCGGAGTCCATCGGCGCGCTCACCTGCGCGCCGTTCTCGCCCATGCCGTTGGGGGCGAGCGTGCCCGGGTGCTGGCTGCTGTTGTCGCCCGAGCTGGCGGTGTTGACGCCCGCGTCCGGGTCATAGGTGACGCCGTCGGCCTTCACCGTCTTGCCATAGTGCGAGTCGTAGGCGGGGCCGCTCTTCGCGCCGATGCAGCGCTGCCAGTGGATGCGCTGGGTACCGCCGCTGTTCTCGAGGCTGGACAGCGTGATACGGCCATTGGCGGTGAGATTGAGCGGGGTACCCTGCTGCTTGGCGGCGAGCAGCACGTCGTTGAGGTCGACCTCGCGCAATTGGGTGAAGCCGGTCCCCTTGAACTCGCCGACGCGGCTGGCATTGTCGGCCAGCGCCAGCGCGATCTGGCTGAGGCGCTGGTTGGTGATCGCATAGTTGGTCAGCTCGATTGCCCAGAGCCCGGCGGTCAGCACGATCGGCAGCCCGAGCGCGAATTCGAGCAGCGCGGCGCCCGAGCGGTCGGCGATCAGCCGGCGGAGCAGCAGGCACACGCTCAGGAGCACGAGATCTTCTGCGGCATCGGAATCGACTGGGTGCCGTAGGGCTGGTTCTTGAAGCGGGTCGCTGCGGTGAGCACCACCTGGTTGCCCAGCCCGATCAGCCGCGCGACGGGGAAGAGCCGCGTATAGGTCGCCGTCACCTTGTAGATGGTGACATCGCTGGCGCCGCCCTGGCCCGCGCGGCCCGGATCCATGTCCCACTGGCCGTTGCCGTTGATGTCGGTGAAGCACTCGCCGAAATCATATTTGTTGTTGCCGTTGCCGTCGACAAAGTCCTCGGGCTTGATCACCGAGAAGCTCGAATAGAACAGTCGGCTGGGGGTGACGGTCGCCTTGCCGGCGACCTGGCGGACCGCGGCGATCACCCGGTTGTCGATGGTGGTGGTATTGGCCGCTTCGATGGTGGAATCGCGCGCCGCCTTCTGCACCGCGCCTTCCAGCACCGCCTGGACATAGGCCTGATAGCACAGGTCCATCAGCCCCATCAGCAGCCCGAGCAGCACCGGCAGCAGGATGGCGAATTCGACCAGCGTCGCGCCGCGCTCGTCGGAGGCGAGGGGGCGGGTCATTTGCTGACCCGCAGCATCGCGACGCGCTTGGCGATCGTCTGGAAGGCGGCGTTGAGCGCCGTGTTGTCGGCGGCGTAGAAGGCCTGCCCGGGCGTGGCGCATTGGCTGAGCTGGGTGGTCAGCGTCTGCCCGAAGCCGACGACGAAGATCGAGATGTTGCGCGCCTTGGCGGCGGCGCAGGCGGCGAGGAAGCGGGCATAATGGTTGTTGAGCTGGGTGCTGCTCGAGCAACTCGATTGATAGCCGACATTGGTGACGCGCTGGTCGTAATTCTCGATGCCATACATGCCGTACAGGCACATGTTGGGCGCCATGTCGCCGTCGGTCATGAACACGATGTAGCGCTTGGGCGGATTGCGACCGGGCCAGGCGCTGGTGTCGGCGGCGAACAGGCCCGTCGGCGAGAGCAGCCGCGTGCCCCAGATCATGCCGGTATCGTGATAGGTGCCGCCCTGCGGCACGAAATCGGGCGCATTGACGTAGTTGCTGACGTCGGTCCGCGTCATCACCCTCAGCCGCTGCACCGGCTTTCCACAGGATACCCAGCCATACGCAATGTTCTGATAGGCGTTCAGGGGGGTATAATAGTCGAGAGTCGCGGTGCTGGTGCCATCCCCATAGGGATTGGTGCTGTTGCCCGAATAGGTGAGGCTGGAATAGCCGCCGCGATAATAGACGACATCCGGCCACATCGGCCGCCATCGTGTTGCATCGCTGGAAGGAACGAGGTCCGGGTCCAGGTCTGCCGGCAGGCTGGAATAGTCGAAACTGCTCGACGCGGTGGTGCTCCGCTCTTCGAGACACCCCTGCCAACGCGAGGTCGCGCCACTGATCTTAGAGGGATCGGTTATCGTGGTGCCGAGCTTGTACTGGCTAGTGTCGTAGGTGACCTTCTGGTAGCGCCAGTTCGGCTTTACAGGCTGGGCGGTTACCGTGCAGGTACCATAACTGGTGTTGCCGTTGGTGTTCGCGCTCCAGCTCACGCTGGTCACCGTGGCGCTGCCTGCCGCGGTGTAGCCTGACGCAGGATTGCGGTTGGCGTAGGCGTTGCACTGGCTTTGCGTCTTGTTCGAATAGATGCTGGTGGTGGCAGTACCGTTGTTCGCATCACCGGCGAGCGTCCTGCTGTTATAGGTCCAGCTGTCTACGAGATAGCTTGGCGACAGCGCCGTGACCGCATAGCCGGCGTTAACCGTCGACGTATAGGTGACGAAGCCGTAGCGCAGATGCGTTGCCGGATCGACCGCGGCGGCTAGGGTGTCGTAGAAGTTCAGCACGGCCTGGCGCAAACCCGAGATCTTCGATCCGGGCTTTTCCGTCACGGCGTAGCCGGTCGTGCCGTCCGGCGCCGGGCGCACATAGCTGTACACCGGCTGGCTGCATCCGGCGGTGCCGTCGGCGGTCGTGCACGCCATCGAGCCCGTCGTATCCAGCACGAACATGATGTCGGTATCCGCGACATCGTAGCGCGCCTCGCAGGTAACCGTCAGTGCCTGGTCCCGGAAGCCCATCATGCCGGTGAGCGTCATCGGTACGGTCGCGGTGGCGGTGCCGGCGACCTGGTTCTCGCTGGTCTTGGACGGGGTGAACGTCACCGCCTTGGTGCCGAACAGCCCGAGCTTGAAGTTGTTGGAGAAGAAGGCGTTGGCCTGTGTCGTCGCCGCGCTGTCCAGCGTCGTCGAACTGCTCGACACCATGAACCGCCGCCCGGCGAGCGCACCAGCGTCGCAGGCCTGCTGGAGCCGGTTCTTGACCATGTAGAGCCGCGCGGTGTCGACCGCCGAGCCGGCGATGAACAGCAAGGGGATCAGCGCGATCGCCATGATCGCCAGCGTGTTGCCGGCGACATTACGGCGCAGGCGCGCGAGCAGCCCGCCCTTCGGGACCGTCCCGGAGAGGTACCGCTGAAACCGCTCGAGAACCGTTCTGCGCATGGCGATCGATCGAAACCCCTGGGCGCGGGAGCCTTCGCTCTTCCGTCGCCGATCCTCCCGCCATAGAGGGAAGGGGTGAACGCTTCGCTAAACATGCCCCCCGAAGACCCTGAACGGGTGCTGATCCTGTCCTATGCGCCCGTCACCGGGCGCCCCGCGCTCGCCGCGTTGCTGGCGCTGGACGAGGCGCTGGCGCAGCTGCTGCGCACCACCAGCCAGCCCGCGGTCGGCCAGCTGCGGCTCGCCTGGTGGCGCGAGGCGCTGGCCAAGCTCGACACCGCGCCGCCGCCCGCCGAGCCCGTGCTGCGGAGCCTTGCCGCCGAGGTGCTGCCACGCGGCGTGTCCGGCGCGTCGTTGGTAACGATCGTCCATGGCTGGGAAGTGCTGGTCGAGGAGGAGGCGCTCGATGGCCTGGCGCTCGCCCGCTATGCAGCGGGGCGGGGGAGCCTGTTCGTCGCGGCCGGCACCGCGCTCGGCGCCGCGGGCGATCCGCTGGCGCAGGGAGGCGAGGGCTGGGCGCTGGCCGATCTCGCCCGCCATCTCGGCGACGGCGTGGAGGCCGATGCCGCTCGCAGCCTCGCCGCGCCGAAGCTCGCCGAAGCGCTGGGCCAGCGCTGGAGCCGCAATGCCCGCGCGCTCGGCGCCATGGCGCACCGCGCGCGGATGGACCTCGATCTGCCCGTCGATGCCCCGCTGCCGATCGGCGCGCCCAAGCGAGTCGCGCGGCTGCTCTGGCATCGGCTCAGCGGCCGCTAGGTCTTGGCTGCATCCCCTTGAAGGTGTAGGCTGCACCTTCCTCGGGGGAGGCTTGGCATGTGGCGATATGCGGTGGGCGCCGGTGCGGCGCTGTTGCTGGCGTTCGGAGGGTTTCTGCTGTTCCAGCACGCGCCGGGGCGGGGGCCGCTCGCAGCGGTTCTGCAGCCAGCGCCGGCCGCTGCGGGCACGACCACCCCGCTCCCTGATGCCGCGCCCGAGGCCGATGCCAAGACCCGCGAGCAGAAGCGCTTCGATCGCTATGACAAGGACCGCAACGATGCGGTCACCCGCGACGAGTATTTCGCGAACCGGCACAAGGCGTTCGCCAGGCTCGACGTCAATGGCGACGGCAGGCTGAGCTTCGAGGAATGGTCGGTCAAGGCGATCGCCAAGTTCACCGGTGCGGACGCCGACAAGTCGGGCGCGCTCACCCGCGTCGAGTTCGCGACCACCGCCCCGACGCGAAAGCCGGCAAGCGCCCGCTGCGCCTGTGGCAAGCCCGCGCCGGCACCAAGCCCCGCCGCCAAGGACGGCGAGGAGTAGAACTAGCGGCTCAGCCGACCCGCTCGAAATGGCCGCGCTCGAACCCGCCGGCCATCAGCGCGACGATCCGCTCGGCGACGACTTCGGGCGCCTTCACCGTCGCCGGGTCCTCGCCCGGGAAGGCGCGCGCGCGCATCTTGGTGCGGGTGGCGCCGGGATCGACGATGCCGACCCGGACCTGGCTGACATTCTCCAGCTCGTGCCCATAGCTGAGCAGCAGGTTCTCGAACGCCGCCTTGGAGGCGCCATAGACGCCCCAATAGGCGCGCGGGGTGCGCGCGACGCTGGAGGTGACGCCCAGCACCCGCGCACCCGGCGCCTTGCGCAGCATCGGGTCGAACGCCGCCAGCATCGCGCCCTGCGCGCTGACGTTGAGCGCCAGCACCTTGGTGAATTCGGCAAAGTCGATCGCGTTCACCGCGCTCAGCGTGCCAAGCATGCCGGCGTTGAGCACCAGCATGTCGAGCGTCGGCCAGCGCTCGCCGATCGCACCGGCCAGCCGGCCGATCGCGTCATGCTCGGCAAGGTCGAGCGGCGCGATCGTCGCGCTGCCGCCGGCCTGGAAGATTGCGTCCTCCACTTCCTCCAGCCCGCCCGCGGTACGGGCGGTGAGGATGACATGCGCGCCCGCCTTGCCCAGCGCGATCGCCGTCGCTGCGCCGATGCCGCGGCTGGCGCCGGTGACGAGGGCGGTCTGTCCCGCCAGCGGACCGTCGCCCACCGGCTCAGCCGACCTTCTCGGCGAGCAGCGCCAGCTGGTCCGGTGGCGGGGCCAGCTCGTCCTGGTCGGTCAGCGTCGTCGGATAGTCGCCGGTGAAGCAGGCGTCGCAATATTTGGGATGGATGTCGGCGCGGCGGGCCTCGCCCAGCGCCTTGTACAGGCCGTCGATCGAGACGAAGGCGAGGCTGTCGGCATGGATGAAGTCGGTCATCCCGCCCACGTCCATCTTGGCGGCGAGCAGCTTGGCGCGCTCGGGCGTGTCGACGCCGTAGAAGCAGCTATGGCGGGTCGGCGGCGAGGCGATGCGCATGTGCACTTCCTTCGCGCCGGCATCGTGCATCATCTGGACGATCTTGAGGCTGGTGGTGCCGCGCACGATCGAATCGTCGATCAGCACGATGCGCTTGCCCGCGATCAGCTCGCGATTGGCGTTGTGCTTCAGCTTGACGCCGAGGTGGCGGACCTTGTCGCCCGGCTGGATGAAGGTGCGGCCGACATAGTGCGAGCGGATGATGCCCAGCTCGAACGGAATGCCCGACTGCTGGGCATAGCCGATCGCCGCCGGCACGCCCGAATCGGGCACCGGCACGACGAGATCGGCCTCGACCGGCGATTCGATCGCCAGTTGCGCGCCGATCGCCTTGCGCACCGAATAGACCGAGCGATTGTCGCTGATCGAATCGGGGCGCGAGAAATAGACATATTCGAAGATGCACGGCCGCGGCGCCTGGGGCGCGAAGGGCTTGTGGCTGGTCATCTCGCCATTGGCCTTGACGATTACCAGTTCGCCCGGCTCGACGTCGCGGACATATTGCGCGTCGCACACGTCGAGCGCGACGGTCTCGGAGGCGAAGACCACCGAATCGCCCTGGCGGCCCATCACCAGCGGGCGGATGCCGAGCGGATCGCGGCAGGCGATCATGCCCTCGGGCGTCATGACGATCAACGAATAGGCGCCCTCGACCTGCTTGAGCGCATCGATGAACCGGTCGATCAGCGTGCGGTACTGCGAGGTGGCGACGAGGTGGATGATCACCTCGGTATCCGAGGTCGACTGGAAGATCGCGCCGCGCCGGACGAGATCGCGCCGCAGCCGCATCGCGTTCGAGATGTTGCCGTTGTGCGCCACCGCGAAGCCGCCGCTGGCCAGCTCGGCATAAAGCGGCTGGACGTTGCGGATCGCCGAGCCGCCGGTCGTCGCGTAGCGGACATGGCCGCAGGCGGTGGTGCCGGGGAGCGACCGGATCACGTCGTCGCGATCGAAATTGCCCGCGACATGGCCCATCGCGCGGTGCGTATGGAACTGATGGCCGTCCCAGCTGGTTATCCCGGCCGCCTCCTGGCCGCGGTGCTGGAGCGCATGCAGCCCCAGCGCGACCATCGCGGCCGCGCCTTCGCTGTTGGAAACGCCGAATACGCCGCACTCTTCGCGCAGCTTGTCGTCATCGAACGGGTGTGTGGTAAGCATTGGCCCTCGGGGGGGAACGGGGACGATGGGCGGGCATATAAGCGCTTCCTCCCGCTTTGTCTCCGGTCTGTAACAGGGAAAAGGACCGTTTACCCTTTTTGCAGGTTAACCCCCTGAGAAAGGAGAGCGATCATGGCCAAGAACCACGGTTCGCAGATCAAGAACGACGACCTCTACGAGAAGCTGCGCGACGAGGGCGCTTCGAAGGAGAAAGCAGCGCGCATCGCCAATGCGCAGGCCAATGGCAGCCTCGATTCGGGCGGCGGCAGGCTGGAGGATCGCAGCAAGGCCGAGCTGTACGACGAAGCCAAGGAGATCGGCATCGACGGGCGATCGAAGATGGACAAGGACGACCTCGTCAAGGCGATCCGCAAGCACTGAACCTTACTCGCACTGGTGGGCGTCGGTCATCAGCCGGAACAGCGCGCTGCGAGCCATCCTCGCCGCAGCTACAGGGGCACGGTGCAAGTAGGTGGCGTAATAGGCGGAGAGGTCGCGTTCGACGCCGTCCAGATCCGCCTTGGTCACGCCCTTGCGCGCGGGCAGCGGCGTGGCTTTGCCCGGATCGACCAGCCCCAGCCGCGCTGCATCCACGTCGCGGCTGAAGCTGCTGTATGCCATGTAGCGGATGGTGCCCTCGCAGTCGGGCCAGCCGCGGAACAGCTCGGTCTGGAGCGCGCCGAGCGACGGCAGCGGCGGCAGGGTGTCACTGCAGTCGTTGCGGAAGATGAAATTGTCCATCGTCGATCCGAATATCGGGCCGGTGGCGTCGAGGAGCTTCGGGTGCCGGACGATCGCGGCGCAGGGCAGGGTGCGCGGCGCGCCCGAAATCTTCGGCTCGTCGAGATAGGGGCCGAGCACGTTGAGGAAGGCGGCGAAATGGCGATCCGAGCGGAACAGGTCGTCAATCGTCTTCACCGTGACGCCGTCGGTGCCGGGCTCGCGCAGGATCGAATTGCCGAAGGATTGGTCCGGCTTGGTCTGGAGTCCGTTGAAATAGGGCCTGAGCAACGCGGCGATGCGGGTGCGGCGCTGTGCGCGTTCGGGCGCGGACCAGTTGGCGTCGACCGGTGCTTCCGACCAGAGCTGCACTGCCTCGAGGATCGGCGCGAAGGCCGGGTCGCCGCGGCGGAGTACGGCGAGCGCGATGGCGGGCGCCTTGAGAAGTGCCGCGATCGCCAGTTCCTGGTTGCGAATGGCGTAGCGGTCCAGCAGGCAGGGGGCGAGCGGCGGCTTGCAGGCGCGCATCTCCTGCAAGGCAGCGCGCTGGGCGGCAAGCTGGCTGGAGGGGCCGCTGCCGAGCGCACTTTCCTTGGCGATCCCGAACAGCTGCGCCATTTCGCGATCGAGCGCGCCGAGCTTCGGATCGGCGCAGATCGCCTTCTCCGTCGGCGTCGCGGCCGTCGCGCAGGCGAAGCTGGGGCCGGTCTGCGCCGGAACGGGAGCCGCCGCGAGCACGAGCGGGGCCAGGGCATACAGGATCACGATCTTCTCCGTTGGAGCGCAGGACGCCTGCGCCTCTAAACCGCTGCGTGCGGACATGCGAGGGATGACGCTGCGCCCGAACCCCGCTACAGCGCGCGCGTGACCGACATCCGCGAAACGGGCGCCACGCTCGACCCGAAATATGACGCCAACGGCCTGATCACCGCCGTTGCCACCCATGCCACCACCGGCGAGGTGCTGATGCTCGCGCATATGAATGCCGAGGCGCTGGCGGTGACGCTGGCGACCGGCAAGGCCACCTTCTGGTCGCGCAGCCGCGGCCGGCTCTGGACCAAGGGCGAGACGTCGGGGCATTTGCTCCACGTCGTCGAGGCGCGGATCGATTGCGACCAGGACGCGCTGTGGCTGCGCGTCGAGCCGCACGGCCCCGCCTGCCACACGGGGGCACCCAGTTGCTTCTATCGCCGGATCGAGAACGGAGCGCTGGTGCGCGACGCATGAAGCGGGCGGGGCTGGCGTTGCTGCTCGGGCTCGCCGCGTGCGGTGGGCCTGCCCCTGCGCCGTCTTCGGGTACCGCGGTCGATCTGGAGAATGCCGCGATCCAGCGCGGTCTCGTACGCGATCCCAAGGACGTGAGCATCGCCGGCGCCTATGCGCGCGGGCCCGATCGGCTCTGCATCGTGCCGGCCGGCACGGCGCACCGGATCGGCATCGTCATCGATTATGGCGAGGGCAATGGCTGCCGCGCGACCGGATCGATCCGCCGCGACGGGGAGGGGCTGGTGCTGGCCCTCGGACCTGACGGCGGCTGCCGCTTTACCGCGCGCTTTGACGGCGATCACCTCGCGTTACCGGGTGCGTTGCCCAAGGCGTGCGCGCAGTGGTGCACCGGGCGAGCGGCCCTTGCGGGTGCCCAGTTCGCGCGGCTGGGCGAATCGGCGCCCGAGGCGCAGGCGATGCGCGACACCGAAGGCCATGCGCTCTGCGGGGAGTAGACGCGGCGTTTGCATATGATACCCTCCCCAAGGGCTGCCGAGGCCGACCGGCAGCCATGGGAGAGAGCCGATGCGTGTTCTGGTCCTTGCGAGCGCCGCCTGCCTGGTAGCTGCCTTCCCTGCCTCCGCCCAGATCTGGGGCGGCCCGGTACCCTCCAGCGTCGGCGGCAGTTTCGCCGGACGCGGGATCCATGTCCCGGCGCAGGCGCGGTCGGCGCGCAGCGAGATCCGCGCCGGCGCGCGTAGCGGCCAGCTGACCCGTGGCGAAGCGCGTCGGCTCGGGCGCGCGGATGTCGTCAACGGCAACATCGCCGAGCGGCTCGCCCGTGGCGGGCTCACCCAGAGCGAGGTCGCCGAGCTCGAGACCCGCGCCATCCTGCTCCACGAGGACATCGTCCGCGCCCGCTTCGACGGCGATGCCAAGCCGCCCAAGAACTAGCGCGCGCCGCTTGACGTTCACGTAAGGGTAAACTACAAAGGCGGCATGACCGCTGCTGCCGCTCCGATCGAGGCCCTGGCGCCGATCGAACCGCGTCCCGACCGCGACGCCTTTTCCATTTCCGACCTGTGCGCCGAGTTCGGGGTGACCCCCCGCGCGCTGCGCTTCTACGAGGACGAGGGGCTGATCGCGCCAGAGCGGCGCGGTACCCAGCGCATCTACACGCATCGCGACCGCGCCCGGCTCGCCTGGATCCTGCGCGGCAAGCGGGTGGGGTTCAGTCTGGGCGAGATCAAGGAGATGATCGATCTCTACGATCTCGGCGACGGCCGGCGGGTCCAGCGCCAGGTGACGCTGGAGCGGTGCATGGACCGTATCCGCCATCTCGAAGCGCAGAAGCGCGACATCGACGCGCATATCGCCGAACTGGCGCAGTTCGTCGACCTGATCAGAAGCAAAGACAACGAACATTAAGAACAACGAGCACTGAGGAACCTGAAATGCCGCAGTTTACCCCGCCCGTGCGCGACACGCGCTTCGTCCTCGATCGGGTCATCGGGCTCGATCGCTACACCAACCTGCCGCACTTCCAGGCGGCGACGCCCGACGTGGTCGACGCGGTGCTGGAGGAAGGCGGCAAGTTCGTCGCCGAGGTGCTGTTCCCGATCAACCATAGCGGCGACCAGCAGGGCTGCACCCGCCACCCCGACGGGAGCGTGACCACGCCCGAAGGCTTCAAGGAAGCGTACCAGCAGTTCGTCGAGAGCGGCTGGGGCACGCTGAGCGCGCCGGCGGAGTTCGGTGGCCAGGCGATGCCGCATGTCGTCGCGACCGCGTTCGAGGAATATATGATCGCCTCGAACATGGCCTTCGCCATGTATCCCGGCCTCACCCATGGTGCGATCGCCGCGCTGCTGGTCAAGGGATCGGAGGAGCAGAAGGCCAAGTACGTCCCCAAGATGGTCTCGGGCGAATGGGGCGGCACGATGAACCTGACCGAGCCGCAGTGCGGCACCGATCTCGGTCTCATCAAGACCAAGGCCGAGCCCAACCCGGACGGCTCCTACAGCATCACCGGCACCAAGATCTTCATCTCGTCGGGCGAGCACGACCTGACCAGCAACATCATCCACCTGGTGCTGGCCAAGACGCCCGGCGCGCCGGACAGCACCAAGGGCATTTCGCTGTTCGTGGTGCCGAAGTTCCTGGTCAACGACGACGGGTCGCTGGGCGCGCGCAACGCGGTGACCTGCGGCTCGATCGAGCACAAGATGGGCATCCATGCCAACTCGACCTGCGTGATGAACTATGACGGGGCCACCGGCTGGCTGGTCGGCGAGGAGATGAAGGGTCTCGCCGCGATGTTCATCATGATGAACGCCGCGCGGCTGGGTGTCGGCCTGCAGGGCCTCGGCATCGCCGAAGTCGCGATGCAGAATGCGGTCCAATATGCCGGCGACCGCCGCCAGGGCCGTGCGCTCACCGGCCCGAAGGAGCCGGCGGAAAAGGCCGACACGCTGTTCGTCCACCCCGACGTGCGCCGCATGCTGATGGAGGCCAAGGCGCAGATCGAGGGCCTGCGCGCGCTGTGCCTGTGGGGCGCGCTCCAGGTCGACATGGAGCATGCCGCCGCCACCGAGGAAGAGCGCCAGCTCGCCGGCGACCTGATCGGGCTGCTGACCCCGGTGATCAAGGGCGTCGGCACCGATATCGGCTACAAGGTCGCGACCGATTGCCAGCAGGTCTATGGCGGCCATGGCTATATCGCCGAATGGGGCATGGAGCAGTATGTCCGCGATGCCCGCATCGCGATGATCTACGAAGGCACCAACGGCGTGCAGGCGATGGACCTGGTCGGCCGCAAGCTGGCGCTGAACGGCGGCCGCGCCGTGCAGGCCTTCTTCCGCGTCGTCGGCGAGGAAGTCGCCGCGGCCAAGGGCGACGCGAAGCTCGCGGGCTTTGCCGAGGCGCTGGAGAAGGCGCTGGGCCATCTCCAGGGCGCGACGATGTGGCTGGCGCAGAACGGGTTCAAGAACCCGAACGAAGTCGGCGCGGGCGCCTATCCGTACATGCAGCTGACCGGCCTGGTCGCACTCGGCCTGATGTGGCTGCGCATGGCCAAGGCGGCGAGCGAGGCGCTGGCGCAGGGGGCCGAGGACGTCGCCTTCCTCGAAGCCAAGCTGGTCACCGCGCGCTTCTATGCCGAGCGCTTCCTCCCCGATGCGAGCGGCCTGCGCCGCAAGATCGAGGCGGGCAGCGAGAGCGTGATGGCGCTCGATCCGGAGATGTTCAAGGCAGCCTAATCGCTGCTGGGGACCGACGAGGCCGGCGTAGCGGGAGCCGCTGCGCCGGCCTTGTTCTGTGCGGGCGCGGCCTTGCGGCGGATGCCGTCGAGCGGCGCCGCATCGCCGGACGTCGAGACAGCCGTGGCGGTTGGGCTGGGTGTTGGCTGGGGCTGGGGCTTGAGTGGCAGCGGGCGCCGCATGCATTGCGTGCCGTCCCATTTGCGGAACTGGTCGCAATTCCACAGCGCTTTCACGTAACGCACCTTCTCGTCGCGCAGATAGCTGAAAGACATTGCCGCCGCCTGTTCGCCGCTGGGCGGCAGGCGCGGCGGCTTCTTTGTCGCATCCACCCAGCCCATGAACTTGCAATAGGGCCGGTCGCCGCAGGCGCGGAGCGCGACGGCGGGAAACAGGTCCGGCAGCATGTCTTCGGGCAGGATCACGAGGAACACGTTGGGATCGCCCGGGGTCGGCGCGGGGATCGCGCTGGCGGGCAGCGACATTGCCGCCTTGCGCGGATCGAACAGTAGGCCGGTTGCACCGGGGTCACCGATCGGGCTGGCGGGATCGATCGCGTCCGGGGCGATGAAACCCTGGTGGGCAGGCGAGAGCCGGCCGAGCAGTGCGATCTTGGGCTCGTCGGCAACATAGGCGCGGTTGAAGGCAGGCGGCGTGCCCCACCAGCCGGCCCAGCGGAAGAACAGATGCGTGTGCAGTTCGACGATCTTGTCGAGGCTCGCGCTCCAATAGGGCACCACCCAGTCGGTATGGTAATGGGTGGCATGGCCCACCGGGCGGAACACCGTGCCGTGGAGCGCCATCTTCGCGATCTCGCGGGCGCGGGCCCAGGCGGCGGGCGTCGGCGACCAGCGCAGCATCGCGCCGTCGCAGCTGAAGGTGAACTGGCAGCCGGTGCTGCGCTCCGATCCCTGGAACACCACGCCGCACACCGTCTTGGGGAAGGCGGGGTGGCGGACGCGGTTGAGGATCACCTGCGCCACCGCGCGCTCGCCCAGCGCATCGTCACCCGCTTCATAGACCTCGGCGGCGGCGAGGCAGTCGACCGCGCGCTCTTGGCTGTCGGCCGCGCCGACGAGGTGGAAGGGCCGCGCCGCGGGGTTGGGGCCGGTGGCAAAGGGAATGGATGCGTTGAACGCACGGGCATCCTCGGGGTCGAGATCGGCGATCGCGACCGGCTCGACCGGCGGCAGCTCTTCCTTCGGCACCACGCGATTGGGGAGTGCTACCGGCGGCGCGCGACGGGCGCCGTGCGGCACCTTGGGCGCGTTGAGCACCAGCAGCGTCGGCACGACCAGCGCGGCAAGCGCGACGATGCCGAGGACGAGGCGCAGCCACAAGGGAGGAGAAGCAGTGGGAAGGGCAGGCGTCACAGGCGGGGGCGATGTTCCGAAATCAGGGAGGCCGCCTGTATCCGAATGCGCCTGAACTGGGAACAACACAGTTCCGATCGCCAGCGAAACGGAACCGATGCGGCGGTGCAACCGTATTGAGGGCGGCGCGCGTAACGACTTCGCGCATGACAGAAGGTATGTTCTCCGGATGCATCAACCCGCGCTCGTCATCGCACTGATCGGTGCGCTCGGCATCGGTGCGCAGTGGATTGCCTGGCGCACCGGCTGGCCGGCGATCGCACTGATGCTCGTCGCCGGCGTGCTCGCCGGCCCCGTGGCGGGGCTGATCGAGCCGCATGCGGTGTTCGGCGAGTTGCTCGAGCCGATCGTCTCGATCGCCGTTGCGCTGATCCTGTTCGAGGGCGGGCTGAGCCTCAATTTCCGCGAGCTGCGGCGCACCGACGGCGCGGTGACGCGACTGGTGCTGCTCGGCGTGCCGATCGGCTGGGGGCTGGGGGCGCTGGCGCTTTATTATGCCGCCGGGCTGGTATGGCCTGTGGCCACGCTGTTCGCCGGCATCCTCGTCGTAACCGGGCCTACGGTGGTGCTGCCGCTGCTCCGCCAGAGCAATGTCGCGCAGCGCCCGCGCGCGATCCTGAAATGGGAAGCGATCGTCAACGACCCGATCGGCGCGCTGTGCGGACTGGTGACCTATGAATATCTCCGCCGCGCCGGGGATGGCGGTACGCTGCTCAGCGTGTTGGGGTCGCTGCTTGCGGCGAGCCTGGTCGCGGGGCTGATCGGTTATGTCGTCGCCAAGGCGATCGGCTGGGCGTTCCAGCGCGGGCATGTGCCCGAATATCTCAAGGCGCCGGTGCTGCTCGTCGCCGTCATCGGCGTGTTCGTCGGCTCGAACCTGATCCAGCAGGAAACCGGGCTGATCACCGTCACGGTGATGGGCGTGGCGCTCGCCAACATGCGGCTGGACTCGCTGCGCGACATCCACCCGTTCAAGGAGAACGTCACCGTCCTCCTGATCTCGGGGGTGTTCGTGCTGCTCTCCGCCTCGCTCGATTTCGAGGTGCTGCGGCACTTCGAGTGGCGCTTCCTCGCCTTCCTCGCCGCGCTGCTGTTCCTGGTGCGGCCGATCACGGTGCTGCTGAGCCTCGCCTTCACCAAGGTGCCGTGGAACGAGCGGCTGCTGGTCGCCTGGATCGCACCGCGCGGTATCGTGGCGGTGGCGATCTCCGGGCTGTTCGCGCTGCGGCTGGACAAATTGGGGTACAGCGACGGATCGATCCTGGTGACGCTGTCCTTTGCCGTGGTGGTGGCGACGATCCTCGCGCACGGCTTCTCGATCGGCCCCGTCGCGCGGCTGCTCAAGGTGACCGGCGCCACCGAGCGCGGGCTGCTGATCGTCGGCGGCACGCCGTGGAGCCTGGCGCTCGCCGACCAGCTCCGCCAGCTCGAGGTGCCGGTGACGATCTGCGACACCAGCTGGCAGCGGCTGCGGCCTGCGCGCTCGGCGGGCATCGCCACCTATCATGGCGAGATCCTCGCCGAGGCGACCGAGGACCGGCTGGACATGTCGCAATTCCAGGTGCTCGCCGCGACGAGCGACAACGAGGCGTATAACGCGCTGGTCTGCAACGAATTCGCCCATGAGATGGGGCGCGACAATGTCTACCAGCTCGGCAGCGGCGGCGATGACGAGGATGCGCGGGCGTTGCCGGAGTCGCTGCGCGGCCGCGCGCTGTTCACCAGCGGGCACGGCGTCGACGAGATCGTCGAGCGCGAGCAGGCCGGCTGGACGTTCCGCAAGACCCGGCTGACCGAACAGTTCGACTTCGACGCCGCCAAGGCCGACCTGCCCGACGCGGCGGACATGCTGCTGCTGGTGCGCAAGGGCGGGCTGATCCGCTTCTTCTCGCACGCCAGCCGGCCGACGCCGCAGCCCGGCGACACGATCATCTCGTACGTGCCCCCCATGCCGGCGGCGCGACGACTGCAGGAGGAGGTTGCATGAGCAGATGGGCGATGCTGGGGCTCGCCGTGGCGCTGGCGGGCTGCAATGTGCGGGAGCCCGCGCGCGACAATGTGGCGGCCGAGAACAAGAGCATCCTCGCCGAGGACGACGGACTCGCGAACAACAGCGCGGCCGAGGCTCCCAAGTCGATCCTGCGGCCGGAAGTGGTGCCGGACGAGCCGGAGAAGCCGGAGCTCAAGCCCGTAGATCTCGTGGTGCCGTTCGGCGCCTCTGGCCTCAAGCTGGACGATGCCGGCAGGAAGCTCCTCGACGAGATGCTCGCCAACGCGACCATGGCAGCCGGTGGAGCGATCACCATCAGCGGCCATACCGACACGCGCGGCAACGATCGCGACAACCTCGTCGCCTCGCGCAAGCGGGCCGAGGCTGTCCGTGACTATCTGCTGACGAAGGGCGTGCCGGCCGGCAGAATGACCGTGATCGCGTTCGGCGAGACCCGCGCGCTGGTACCGAATGCCAAGGCGGACGGCAGCGATGATCCCGAGGCGCGGGCCAAGAACCGGCGGGTCGAAGTCCATGTGGCGCTTCCCGCAGGTACGGAGCCGGCGGCAGCCGTTCCGGACAACGGAGCGGTCGAGGACTCGATCGTCGATTCCAAGTCGCAATAGAAAACAACGCGCTGTCATCCCGGCGAAAGCCGGGATCCATTGCCCTCAGCGTTACGGCTCTTGCTGCAACCGAGTGGCGAATGGATCCTGGCTTTCGCCGGGATGACGGGTGGAGGGGCCGCGCCCTCGACCTCCGATCAGCTCTCGGGCAGGAAGTCCGGCACGCTCAGATAGCGCTCGCCGGTGTCGTAGTTGAAGCCGAGGACGCGGACGCCGTCGGGCAGGTCGGGCAGCTTCTGCAGGATCGCCGCCAGCGTGCCGCCCGAGGAGATGCCGACCAGCATGCCCTCTTCGGCGGCCGAGCGGCGCGCCATGTCCTTGGCGACGGCGGCGTCGACCTTGATCACCCCGTCGATCGCGTCCGTGTGCAGGTTCTTCGGCACGAAGCCCGCGCCGATGCCCTGGATCGGGTGCGGACCCGGCTGGCCGCCCGAGATCACCGGCGACAGTTCCGGCTCCACCGCGAACACCTTCAGGTTCGGCCATTCCTTCTTCAGCGCTTCCGCCACGCCGGTGATATGGCCGCCGGTGCCGACGCCGGTGATGATCACGTCGATCGGCGTGTCGCGGAAGTCGTTCAGGATTTCCTGTGCGGTGGTACGCACATGTACGTCGATGTTCGCAGCGTTTTCGAACTGCTGCGGCATCCAGGCGCCGGGCGTGCTCTCGACGATCTCCAGCGCGCGCTCGATCGCGCCCTTCATGCCCTTCTCGCGCGGAGTGAGATCGAAGCTCGCGCCATAGGCGAGCATCAGCCGGCGCCGCTCGAGCGACATGCTCTCCGGCATCACCAGGATCAGCTTGTAGCCCTTCACCGCCGCGACCATCGCCAGGCCGACGCCGGTGTTGCCGCTGGTCGGCTCGACGATCGTGCCGCCGGGCTGGAGGCTGCCGTCCTTCTCGGCCGCCTCGACCATCGCCAGCGCGATGCGGTCCTTGATCGAGCCGCCGGGGTTGGCGCGCTCGGACTTGATCCACACTTCGGCGCCGGGGAACAGCTTGTTGATACGGACGTGCGGCGTGTTGCCGATCGTCTCGAGGATCGTGTTGGCCTTCATGTCGTCATCTCCTTGGGAGGAACTTCGAGGGTGGCCGGAGGATCGAAGGTTCGAGCCCGCTTGAGCTCAGGGAATAGCTTCGACCACAGGACCGTGACAAGGATCGCGCCGACGCCGCCGCCGATCACCGCGGCGACCGGCCCGATCAGCGCGGCGAGGAAGCCGCTTTCGGCTTCGCCCAGTTCGTTCGAGCCGGAAATGAACAGCGTGGAGACTGCGCCGACCCGGCCGCGCATCTCGTCCGGCGTGTAGAGCTGGATCAGCGACTGGCGGACATAGACCGAGACCATGTCGGCCGCGCCCAGCACGAACAGCGCCGCCAGCGAGATCAGCACGGCCGGCGACAGGTCGGTGCCGACCGCCTTGGGACCGAGCACCGGCACCAGCAGCGGTGCGGCGGCGCCGAACACCACAGTCGCCAGGCCGAACAAGGCGACCGCGACCAGCATCTTCACGCCCACATTGGTCTTGAGCGGGCGCCACGAGAAGAACAGGGCCGTCACCACCGCACCCAACGCGGGGGCCGCGCGAAGGTGCCCGAGCCCCTCGGACCCGACCTGCAGGATATCGCGCGCATAGACCGGCAGCATCGCCGTCGCGCCGCCGAGCAGCACCGCGAACAGGTCGAGCGAGATGGCGCCGAGCACCAGCCGGTTGCGACGGACATAGTGGAGCCCGTCGACCATCTGCGACCACGGGCTGCCGGTGAACTTGCGATTGGCGACCGGCACCGGGCCGATCAGGAACAGCATCAGCAGCGAGACGAGGAACAGCCCGCCCGACACGGCATAGGCAAGCCACGAGGCGGCCGCGTAGAGATAGCCGCCCATGGCCGGGCCGATCACGGTACCGCTTTGCCAGGCGAGCGAGCTCAGCGCGATCGCGGTCGGCAGCACGGCCTTGGGGACGAGGTTCGGGGCCAATGCACCCAGCGCCGGGCTGGCGAAGGCGCGGGCGACGCCGAGCAGGGCGGCGATGCTGAACAGGGCGGGCAGGGTGATCGTCTGCTGCCAGGTCAGCCAGGCGAGTGCCAGCGCGCAGAACGCCTCCAGCGCTACCGCCGCGCGCGCGATCCAGCGCCGGTCGATCCGGTCCGCCACCCACCCCGCGAACAGCGACAGGAACAGCAGCGGCAGGAACTGCGCGACGCCGATCATGCCGAGCTGGAAGGCGGCTTCCTTGATGCTCATCGTCCGGCGGGCGATGTCGTAGACCTGCCAGCCGATCACGATCACCATCGCCATCTGCCCCAGAGTGGCGGCGAGGCGGGCGACGAAATAGGCGCGGAAATTGCCGATGGCGAACGGATGCGGTGACATGGTCTCGCTCTTGGCGCGGTGCCCTGCCCTGCGCAATGCTTCCGTGGTTTGAGGGGCTAAAGCTTTACCCCATCTGCGCGGGCTGGGCCTGATCTGCCTCGGCCTTGGCCGGGTTGCGGACCGAGGGGCGTAGGCGGGCGAGGCTGCAGATACCGGCGATCAGCGCCAGGCCCGCGGCGACCAGAGCTGGTGTCATGCCCGCGCCGACGCCTATCGCCAGCAGGGCGGCGACCAGCGTTGCACCGGTGGTCTGGCCGACCATCCGCGTCGTCGAGATCAGCCCGCCCGCCGCCGCCGCGCGTTCGACCGGCGCCGATCCGATGATCAGCCGGGCGTTGGGCGACAGGAACATGCCGAAGCCCGCGCCGGTGAGCGACATCCGCCAGGCGATGTCGAAATAGCTCGGATCGTGCGGCAGGAAGGCGAGGGCGACCAGCCCGGCGATGGCGATGCCCATGCCGATCCCGCCCAGCGCGCCGGCCGGATATTTGTCGGACAGCGTGCCGGCGAGCGGCGCGACGAACATGGTGGTCAGCGGCCAGGGTGCAATCGCCGCGCCGACCTCGGACGGGGCGAAGCCATAGCCGTGCTGGAGCCGGAAGGGGAGCGAGAGCAGCAGCGTCATCGTCGCGATGAAGGCGGTGAATGCGCCCATCGTCGAGAGCGCGAGAACCGGGCGGGCGAGCAGGTCCACCGGCAGGATCGGTTCGGCCTCGCCCTGCTCGCGGCGGACGAAGATCACGCCGATCGCGATGCCAGCCAGTACGACCGCAGCGGAGACGACCGGGCTGTCGCCATGGACGCCACTTTCCGCGCCGCCGATCACCAGCCCAAACATCGTAGCGCAGAGCACGGCGCCGAGCACGTCGAACGGCGCCTTGGAGCGCGGAATGTCGGGCAGTGAGCGACCGAGCAACAGGCTCGCAACCGCGAAGGGGACCGCGGACGCGAACACCCAGGGCCAGGGTCCGATCGCGAGCACGAGGCCGCCCAGCGTCGGCGCGATCGCCGCCGAGACCGAGACGACCACCGAGTTGACGCCCAGCCCGCGCCCGAGCTGCTTGGCGGGGTAGATCTGGCGCACCAGCGCCGAGGAGACGCTGAGCGCCGCCGCCGCACCCGCCGCCTGCGCGGCGCGGACGATCAGCAGGAAGGGCAGGCTCTTGGCGAAGAAGCAGAGGATGGTCGCGACCGTGAAGACGATCTGGCCCCATTGGTACAGCCGCTTGAGGCCCACCCGGTTGCCGAGTCCGGAAAAGGGCAGGAGCAGCATGACCAGCACCAGCTGATACACCGTCACGACGGCCACGGCGGACGAAGAGTCGACGTGCAGGTCCTGCGCGATGGTGGGGAGCGCCACGGTGGCGATGGCGCCGTCGATCACCACCAGCGCCGTGCCGAACGACAGGGCGGCGATGGCGGTGAGGCGACGGGGCATGGGAAGGCCGTCGGTTTGCATCGCCAGCTTAGTGCACCAGCGCGCGCTCGGTTCCCACCCCGGAACAACGGGGCCAAACCATGGTTTAGTCGAACGCGAAACGACGCTTTCAGGAGATTGAAATGGGCAAGGGCATCCTATTGTGGCTGTTGGGGATTCCGCTTCCCATCATCATCCTGCTGCTGATCTTCTGGCATTGAGGACATAGGGTCCGGCGGCGATCGCCGGACCCAGCCCGCCGTCGCTCAGCGGCGGCTCGGCACCAGCGCGAGCCGCGCGGCCGGCCCCGGTAGATGCAGGTGCAGCCGGTCCTTCACCGCAAGCTTGTGCTTCTTGAGCTGCGCCAGGCGGAACGCGTCCGGCAGGTGGCGGCGCAATTCGCTGCGGATCTCGCGCTCGAGCATCCGGTGGGTGGCGATCAGGCGTTCAACAATCGTCATCGTCATGGCTCCAAATCGATGATTGCATCGATCGAGCGGCCCGATGGAGAGGGTGGTGCGAGGGAGTGGGAGAACACCGCCGATCCTGCACCGAGCACGCTCGATGCGGTCCGACATCACGGGGCTTCAGGTGAAGCCGCCGCCAGAGGGGCCCGGTCCCGCAGGTTCAACATAGGCATGGGTCGTCGAAGGACAAGGGGCTTCGCGACGGAAATGTGCGAAGCCCCGGAGCGCGCCTCAGCGGCAGCGCACGTCCTGGTTGTTCATCTGGTTGTTCCGATCGACCGAGTTGCCGATCGCGCCACCGGCGATCGCGCCCAGCAGCGTGCCAACGGTGCTGGAACCACGACCGGAAATGACGTTGCCGAACAGGCCGCCTGCCGCCGCGCCGACGATCAGGCCGGTGGTGCCGTCCGGGCGCTTGCAGTAATAGCGCCCGTCGTCGCCGCGATACACGCGGTCGTCGCGGCTCAGCACGCGCTCGCTGCCGCCGGGACGGTAGTAGCGCGACGGCTCCCAATCGCCTTCATCGCGAATGTCGACCCGCGGCGGTGGGGGCGGGGCGTGGGCGAGCCAGTCGCTGTAATTGGCGTAGCGCTCGGAGGCCTGCTGGAACAGGCGATATTCACGGTCGAACCGATCGCGCGCAGCTTCGAAGCGGGCGCGCTCCTGGTCCGGCGAGGCATATTGCTGCGCCGAGGCCGGCGCGGCGACCGAAAGGCCTGCGGTCGCGAGGGCAACCAGGGCCAGGACATGCTTCATGCGAGTCTCCTTCATTCACCCCGGCCGGCGCAGTGGCCGGGTCGGCGGTTCCATCCGCCCTTGCGCGTGAAGCGCGGCTGAACGAAGCTATGCGCGAAACAAGGCTGGGAGGGGAGTGTCCGATGGTATATGCGGTTTGCGCTTGCTGCCCTGCAGCATTGGTATCATATTTGTCTCATGAACGTTAGCGCCGCCGTGACCGAAGCTCCCGTCAACAATACGCCTTTCGTGCTGGAAGGCATCGTCCGCCTGCGGTGCCTGCAGGTGACCTATAATCGCACGCGGATGATCGTCGCGCCGTACATCCTCTACACGCGCAACGAGTCGCTCTACACCGATGCGCAGATCGTCTCGCGCGAAGGTATGCTGCCGCGCGAGCCCAAGATCGCCACCTTCAAGGTCGACGGCCTCAAGGAAGTCTCGGTGCTCGATCGTGCGTTCGAGATCGGCGAGATGTTCGATCCCGAGCTCGACAAATATGTCGGCAACACGCTGATGAAGGTCGAGCCCGAAGCCTGACCTCGTTGGTCACTCGGGCACGCTGACGAAGCTGTCCATCACGCGCTTGCGACCGGCCTGCTCGAAATCGATCTCGAGCTTGTTGCCTTCGATCTCGGCGATCGTGCCATAGCCGAACTTCTGGTGAAACACGCGCATGCCGAGCGACAGGTCGCCGCGCGGCTTGGCGCCGAAGCTGACCGCCGAAGCACGACTTTCCAGCACGCGCGGCTGGTCGCGGGTGAAGGTGCGGGGCGTGAAGCCGCCGCCCGGGTTCTTCGGATCGACCCCCGCCGCGCGCTGCCAGCCCGGACCCCGGCCCGCGCCGCGCGAGACGTCGGCGAAGGGATCGCTCCGCTCGCTCCAGTTCGCCCGCCACAGGCTCTCGCCGCCGGTCATCGTGCTTTCCGACTCGACATGCTCGGGCGGCAGCTCGCCGACGAAGCGGCTCGGCAGGCTCGACGTCCATTGCCCGTAGATGCGGCGATTGGCGGCGTGGAGGATGATCGCCCGCCGCCGCGCCCGCGTGATCGCGACATAGGCGAGCCGGCGCTCCTCCTCGAGGCTCGCCAGCCCGCCCTCGTCGAGTGCGCGCTGCGACGGGAAAATGCCTTCCTCCCAGCCGGCGAGGAAGACCGTGTCGAACTCCAGCCCCTTGGCGGCGTGGATCGTCATGATCGTCACCTTGGGCTCCTCGGCGGAGGCCTCGTTGTCCATCACCAGGCTGACATGTTCGAGGAAGGCCGAGAGGCTCTCATACTCCTCCATCGCCCGGACGAGTTCGTTGAGGTTCTCCAGCCGCCCCGCCGCCTCGGCGGTGCGGTCGGCCTGCCACATCGCGGTATAGCCGCTTTCGTCGAGGATGATGCGGGCAAGATCCGGGTGCTGGAGGTCGTCGCCCATGCTCCGCCAGCGCGCCATGTCGCCGATCAGGTTGCCGAGCGATCGCCGCGCCTGCGGGGTCAGTTCGTCGGTATCGAGGATGCGCGCCGCGGCCGTGGCCAGCGGCAGCCCTTGCGCGCGCGCGAACTGGTGGACCTTGGCCAGCGCCTTGTCGCCGAGGCCGCGCTTGGGAACGTTGACGATGCGCTCGAAGGCGAGGTCATCCGCGGGCTGCGCGACGACGCGGAGATAGGCGAGCGCGTCGCGGATTTCCTGGCGCTCGTAGAAGCGGAAGCCGCCGATAATGCGATAGGGCAGGCCGATCGCGATGAACCGGTCTTCGAACTCGCGGGTCTGGTGCTGGGCGCGGACGAGGATCGCGGTGGCGTCGAGGCTGAGCCCGCCGCGCTGCAGCCCCTCGATCTCCTCGCCGACTCGGCGGGCTTCCTCGGGCCCGTCCCACACGCCGAGCACCTTGACCTTCTCGCCGACGTCGACCTCGGTCCACAGCGTCTTGCCGAGCCGCCCGCCATTGTTGGCGATCACGCCCGAAGCGGCGCCGAGGATATGCGGGGTGGAGCGGTAATTCTGCTCCAACTTGATCACAACGGCACCGGGGAAGTCCTTCTCGAACTTCAGGATATTTTCCACCTGCGCGCCGCGCCAGCTGTAGATCGACTGGTCGTCGTCGCCGACGCAGCAGATGTTCTTGCGCTCCTGCGCGAGCAGCCGCAGCCACAGATACTGGACCGAGTTGGTATCCTGATACTCGTCGACCATGATGTAGCGGAAGCGCTTCTGATACTGGTCCAGCACTTCACGATTTGTCTTAAGAATGGTGAGCATGTGGAGGAGAAGGTCGCCGAAGTCGCAGGCGTTGAGCAGCCGCAGCCGCTCCTGATACTGGGCGTAGAGCGACTGGCCGCGACCATTGGCGTAGCTCTCGGACTCGCCGGCGTCGAGGTCGGCGGGGATCATCCCGCGGTTCTTCCAGCCGTCGATCAGCCCGGCGAGCTGGCGCGCGGGCCAGCGCTTCTCGTCGAGATCGTTGGCGATGATCAGCTGCTTGAGCAGGCGGAGCTGGTCATCGGTATCGAGGATGGTGAAATTGCTCTGCAGCCCGACCAGCTCGGCATGGCGGCGGAGCATCTTCGCGCCGATCGCGTGGAAGGTGCCGAGCCAGGGCATGCCTTCCACCGCTTCGCCAACCAACCGGCCGACGCGCTCGCGCATCTCGCGCGCCGCCTTGTTGGTGAAGGTGACGGCGAGGATCTCCGACGGATAGGCCTTTCGCGTCCACAGCAGGTGCGCCAGCCGGGCGGTGAGCGCTGCGGTCTTGCCCGTGCCCGCGCCGGCCAGCACCAGCACCGGGCCTTCGGTGGTCAGCACGGCCTCGCGCTGGGGTTCGTTCAGGCCCTGCAGATAGGGCGCGTCCTGGGGAGTAGGGGCAAGCGACATCCGTGAACAACTAGGGAACGTCGCCGGCGGGGGCAAGCGCCGGAAGGGTGGAGAGCCTCCGTAGCGCTACGGAAGCGGCGCTCTGCATATCTGCTCTACAATGAAATTGGCCCCCCGGCCGTGGAGACAGCATGCGCCGGCCGTCCAAAAAGACTCGCCACCACGTCATCCGGCCGATCGAGGCCGTGGTGATGCTGGGCAGCGCGGCCCTGGCCGCGACGTTTTTCGATCGGACGGACATGTTCGAGCAACTGCTCGCCTTCATGGCCGCGCATGAGGCGTGGCAGCTCGATGAATATTTCATCACCCTCGCGCTGTCGGGCATCGGCTTCATCGTGCTCGCGGTACGCCGTGCCGCGGACCTTGCCCGCGAGATCGACCAGCGCGAGGCGGCGGAAGCCCGGGCCAACCAGCTCGCGCGGCACGATCCGCTGACCGGACTCGCCAATCGCCGGGTGCTGCAGGACGAGCTGCCGCTGCTGATCGAGCGCGCCGCCGATGAGGGCGCGCAGTGCAGCCTGTTCTGCATCGATCTCGATCACTTCAAGCCGGTCAACGACGTCCATGGCCATGAAACCGGCGATGCCGTGCTGGTGCAGGTCGCGGAACGGCTCGCCACGCTGGCGCGCGGCGGCCTGCTCGCGCGGGTGGGCGGCGACGAGTTCGTGCTCGCGCTGGTCCATGGCGACGGCAGCGATACCGCCAAAAGGCTGGCGACACGCATCATCCGCGGGGTCAGCGCGCCCTATCAGGTCGGCGATCGGCCGATCGAGATCGGCGCGACGATCGGCATCGCGCGCAGCCCGAACGACGCGCTCCAGGCCGACGAACTGCTCCGCGCCGCCGATGTCGCGATGTACGAGGCCAAGCGGGCCGGGCGGGGCACCTGCCGCTTCTTCCAGACCGAGATGGATTCGCGGCTCCGCGCCCGGGCGGCGCTGGAGGCCGATCTGCGCGGCGCGATCGAGCGGGGCGAGGTGATGCCCTATTACCAGCCGGTGATGGCGCTCGCCGATGGCAGGGTCGTCGGCTACGAGGCACTCGCGCGCTGGCAGCATCCCACGCGCGGGATGATCGCGCCCGACGAATTCATCCCGATCGCCGAGGATCTCGGCCTGATTGACATGCTGTCGGTGCGGATCCTCCACCAGGCCTGCATCGCCGCGCGCGACTGGCCGCCCGATGCGACGCTGTCGATCAACATCTCGCCGATCCAGCTCAAGGACCCCTGGCTGTCGGCGCGGCTGCTCGCGGTGCTCAGCGAGACCGGGTTCGCGCCGGGGCGACTGATCGTCGAGGTGACGGAAAATGCGATCATCGAGGATATCGACGCGGTGAGCGAGCTGTTCCGCTCGCTGCAGCGCACCGGCATCCGCATCGCGCTCGACGATTTCGGCAAGGGCTATTCGAGCCTGTCGCATCTGCGCCAGCTGCGCTTCAACCATCTCAAGATCGACAGCTCCTTCGTCCGCACGATGGACTCGGCGGAGAGCCGCAAGATCGTTCGGGCGGTGGCGGGGCTGGGGCGGGCGCTCGGCATGCCGGTGACCGCCGAGGGCGTGGAGACACCCGCTGCGGCAGAGGCGCTGCGCGAAATGGGCTGCGAGCAGGCGCAAGGCTTCTTCTATGGTCGCCCCAGGCCGGTCGCCGATCCGGCGCCCCGCGCTGCCGAGCAGCGCAGCGACGGGCCGACCGAGGTCGATCGCGCATGATGTGGCGGGGGTGGGGGTGGGCGATCGCCGCGCTCGCCCTGCCGGCTGCCGCGCATGCCCAGAGTGGGCCCGAGCAGATCGAGCAGCTCGAACCCGGGGCGGGCGAATGGCAGCTGCAATATTCAGGTGCCTATGGCGGTGCCGACGGCCATGAGCTCGAGATCGGCCGCGGCGTCGGCCGCCACTGGGCTCTCGGCGTGGGGGCCGAGGTGGAAGCTGTGGACGGCCATCTGCAACTGGACGGCCTTTCCGCGGTCGCGCTGCTTCGCCTGATCGAGCCGGACGATCGGCCGGTCGGGCTGGGAATGATGGGGCAGGTCTCGGTCGATCGTGCGGGGCGGTATGCCGGAACCGAGCTCCGCGGCATCGCCGAGTCGCGCAGCACGCGCTGGTGGCTTCAGGCCAACGTCATGTTCCGCCACCGGCGCGAGGAGGGCGAGGCGGGGACGAGCCTCGACTATGTCGCGTCGATCCAGCACGGGCCTGCGCCGCTCTGGTACGGCATCGAGGTCTCCGGCCGCGCCGTTCGACTTGCCGGGGATGACGATGTGGCGCCCGCCGGGCAGCATTACATCGGGCCCAGCCTGACCTATCGCAGCGCGCATTCGGGCCTGGAGCTGGGGCTTGCCTGGATGGCACGGGTCGCTGGCGGCGGTGCGCCTTCCGGCCCCCGGGTATTTGCCCAACTCGATTTCTGAGCACCGCGCGGGTCGCTTACTGCCGTAACCCGAATTTCCGAGCGGTGCATCGTGCGGCGGATTGCCCTGGCGCAATGCGGCGCCTATGGGCGGCGTCAGATTAACCCATGGCAAACTGGTTTTCCTCGCGCCGGACGAAGGTCCGGCTAGCAGCGGTGCTGACGCTCGCCATCGTCGCAGCGGTGGTTGCTTGGCGTGCGCCGCCGACGAAAGATCCCGCCTGCGTGCCTGGGCGGCAGGAAGAACGGGATTCCAGCGGTAAGCTTGTGCGTATCCGGCACACCGAATGCCTGCGCTGAGCCCTGTGGCCGCCATGCTTTGTCATCACCCCGTCACAAGCCATCCCCAAAGGCGCTAACATCATGGCGACGCTAGCAATGGACCAGGCTCCGTCGGCAGAATTGCCGCGAAGTCCCCGATTCACCGACAAGACTCACCCCATAGCCAAGCTCCTCTTCGTCGCGATCCTGGTCGGCGGCCTGGCCTTTGCCGGGTGGAGCATCGTCGTCGACACTCGCCAGGCGGGCGAGCAGCTTGCATTGGGCGTGTTCGCGTTCCTCGGGCTTGCGCTGCTGATCGCGCTGGGGTTCGAGTTCGTCAACGGCTTCCACGACACCGCCAATGCGGTGGCGACCGTGATCTACACCAACTCGATGCCGGCACAGTTCGCCGTGGTCTGGTCGGGTTTCTTCAATTTCCTGGGCGTGATGACGTCGAGCGGCGCGGTCGCCTATGCGATCGTCACTCTGTTGCCGGTGGACCTGATCCTCAACGTCGGGTCCTCGGCCGGCTTCGCGATGATCTTCGCGCTGCTGAGCGCCGCCGTGCTGTGGAACCTGGCGACCTGGTATGTCGGGCTGCCCAATTCCTCGAGCCATGCGCTGATCGGATCGGTGCTGGGCGTCGGCTTCGCCAACCAGCTGATCCTCGGCGGATCGCGCGGGGGCACCGCCGGCGTCGATTGGGGCCAGGCGACCAAGGTATTCTCCGCGCTGTTCTGGAGCCCGCTGATGGGCTTCGCCTGCGCGCTGCTGCTCCTCCTGGTGATGCGGGTGGTGTTCGCCAAGCGGAAGACGTTGTTCCGGGCGCCGGAAGGCAATGCGCCGCCGCCGCGCGGGATTCGCGCGCTGCTGATCGCTACCTGCACCGCGGTCTCGTTCTTCCACGGCTCGAACGACGGCCAGAAGGGCATGGGGCTGATCATGCTGATCCTGATCGGCTGCGCTCCCACCGCCTATGCGCTCAAC
>NZ_QQWY01000041.1:0-43299 GCF_003950455.1 Sphingomonas sp. ABOLE | reverse complement strand
GGCGGGGGCCTTCGGGGGCCGCCTCCGCATCGATCACATAGGGCACGTTGACCCGGCGCGCGGCCTCCTCGGTCGCGGCGAGCACGTCGCCCTTGTCGCCCACGTCGACGGCTTCGGCGAGGTGGCGCGACCAGCTTTCGCCGGTCCACCAGACCACGTCGCCGGTCGAAAGATCGTTGCCCGTCAGCAGCTTCATGCCTGGTCTTCCCCCAGAGTCTCGGCAGTGCGCGCCCAGCGGGCGAGCTTGTCCTCGGCGTCGGCGAGCAATGTCACCTCGCCGACGACGATGATCGCGGGGCTCTGCACATTCTCGCGCTCGACCATCGGGCCGAGATCGGCGAGCAGGGTGCGGATCGCGCGGTGGCCCTCCAGCGTGGCACGCTCCAGCACCGCGACCGGCATGTCGGGCGCAACGCCGTCGGCCATCAGCTTGTCGGCGATCGCCGAGGCGGTGGCGACGCCCATATAGATCACCAGCGTGCGGCCCTTGCCGGCGAGGCCCGACCAGTTCTGGTCGGTCAGCCCCTTGCACTGGCCGGCGACGAAGCTGACCGCGCTCGACCAGTCGCGATGGGTGAGCGGCAGCATTGCCTCGGCGGCGGCACCAAGTGCTGCGGAGACGCCGGGGATCACTTCCACCGGCAGCCCGGCTTCGCACACGGCCTCCACTTCCTCGCCGCCACGGCCGAAGATGAACGGGTCGCCGCCCTTGAGCCGGACGACGACCGCGCCGGTCTTCACATGCGCGACGATCAGCGCGTTGATCGATTCCTGGGGAAGCGTGTGCTTCGAGCGGCGCTTGGCGACCGAGATGCGGTGTGCCTGGGGGGCGAGATCGAGCACGCGATCGTCGACCAGCCCGTCATGGACGAGCACATCGCAGATCTTCAGCGCCTCGACGGCACGAACGGTGAGCAGGCCGGGGTCGCCGGGACCCGCGCCGACGAGGATCACGCGGCCGCGGGAGTTGGGGTCGAGAAGCGTTGCCATGGTGCCGCACATGGCCCGGTGGCCGCTGCGGGGCAATGGAGGATCGGTTTGGGGCGGCTAAGGGATTCTTTGCCGCCCGCGTCTCAGCCTTCCGCGCGCCAGTCGCCGGACTTGCCGCCGGTCTTGGTCAGCAGGCGGATGTCGCCGAGCACCATGCCCTTATCCAGCGCCTTGGCCATGTCGTAGAGCGTGAGCAGTGTCACCGAGACGGCGGTGAGCGCTTCCATCTCCACGCCCGTCTTGCCCTCGGTCGCGGCGGTTGCGGTGGCGGTTACGCCGGTCTCGTCGAGATCGAGGTCGATCGCGACGCGGGTGAGGGGCAGGGGGTGGCAGAGCGGGATCAGCTCGGAGGTCTTCTTCGCCGCCATGATGCCGGCGATGCGCGCGGTGGCGAGCACGTCGCCCTTCTTCACACTGCCGTCGCGGATCGCCGCGGCGGCCTCCGCCGACATGGTGATCCGGCCGCGCGCCACCGCCTCGCGCGCGGTGACCGCCTTGCCGCCGACATCGACCATGTGCGCCGCGCCGCTTTCGTCGAGATGGGTGAGCCCGCTCATTCGACCAGCGCCCGCGTTGCCGCCTCGACATCGGCCTGCCGCATCAGCGACTCGCCGATCAGGAAGCAGCGTATGTCGTGCTCGGCCATCGCGTCGAGGTCGGCGCGGGTGTTCAGGCCGGACTCCGCCACGAAGGTGCAATCCTTCGGGGCATGGCGCACGAGGTCGTACGTGTTCTGCACGTTGACTTCGAAGGTCTTGAGATTGCGGTTGTTCACCCCGATCAGCCGCGACTTGAGCTTGAGCGCGCGCTCCAGTTCCTCGGCGTCGTGCACCTCGACCAGTGCATCCATGCCCTGTTCAATCGCGGCGACCTCGATCTCGGCCATCTGGCCGTCGTCGAGCGCCGAGACGATGATCAGGATCGCGTCGGCGCCGATCCCGCGCGATTCCTCGACCTGCCAGGGGTCAATCAGGAAGTCCTTGCGGATCACCGGCAGGTCGCAGGCGGCGCGGGCGGCGATCAGGTAGTCTTCGTGCCCCTGGAAATAGTCGTGGTCGGTGAGCACCGAGAGGCAGGCCGCGCCGCCCGCTGCATAGGCGCGAGCATGAGCGGGTGGATCGAAATCGGCGCGGATCAGGCCCTTGGACGGGCTGGCCTTCTTGATCTCGGCGATCAGGCCATAGCCGCCGGCCGCAGCGCGTGCGTCGAGCGCCGCCTTGAAGCCGCGCGGCGCGCTGGGCGTCGGCCAAGCGCGGGGGCTTGCCTTGCGGGCGGCGACTTCGGTGCGCTTGGTGGCGATGATCGTATCGAGAATCGTGCTCATGCGAAGGCGATCCAGCAGTCGAGCAGGGCGTTGGCAAGCCCGTTGTCGAGCATCTCGGCGGCTTCCTCCACCCCGTCCCGTAGGTCGTCGGCGCGGCCCGCGACCATCAGTGCCGCGGCCGCGTTGAGCAGCACCGCGTCGCGATAGGCGCCATGCTCGCCCTGGAGCAGACGGCGGAGGGCAAGGGCGTTGTATTCGGGATCGCCGCCGCGAATGGCGGAAAGCGGATGGCGGGGCAGGCCGGCGTCCTCGGGGGTGATCCGCGTGGGCAGCTTGGCGCGGCCGACATTGACGACGACGCTCGCGGCTTCGGTCGACAGCTCGTCCAGCGCATCTTCGCCGGACACGATTGCCGCCGCTTCGACGCCGAGCTGTTCCAGCGCCTCGGCATAGACGGGCACGTAATCGGGTCGGGCAATGCCGATCAGCTGGTGCCGGACATGCGCGGGGTTCGCCAGCGGACCCATCAAATTAAAGATCGTCCGCCGTCCGATCCGTCGCCGGATCGGCGCGATGCGGCCCAGCGAGGGGTGGTGGTGCTGGGCGAACAGGAAGGCGATGCCGATTTCGTTCAGGCTTTCCTCAGCGCGCGCCGCGGCGCGGTCGAGGTTCAACCCCAGCGCCTCCAGCGTATCCGCGGCACCCGCCTTGGACGAGGCGGCGCGGTTGCCGTGCTTGGCCACCGGCACCCCGGCCGCAGCCACGACCAGGCTGACGGCGGTGGAGACGTTGAGCGTGTGGTGCCCGTCGCCGCCGGTGCCGCATACGTCGATCGCCCCCTCGGGCGCCGTCACGGGGATCAGCCGGTTGCGCAGCGCGCGCGCGGCCTCGGCGATCTCGATGCTGGTCTCGCCGCGCACGGAAAGCGCGATGAGGAAGGCCTCGATCTCCGCCTCGGGCGCGGTGCCGTCGAGAATGTCGGCGAACGCCTGCGCCGCAGTTTCGCGGGCGAGCGGGGAGGACGGATCGGGAAGCAGGCTCAGGCTGGTCACGCCGCCTCTATTCCGGGGCGCGGCCAGCCTGTCGAGCAAATCCTGCTTGGGGGGCTTAGTTGCTCTTCTTCGGCTTGGTGTAGGGCACGAACTCGCCGAGCGAGACGAAGCCGCGAGGGAAGAAGGAATTGCGGTCGATCAGCCGCACCGTATCGATGCTGCACAGCTGCGATCCGAAGGTGTTGGTCACCAGGATCGAGTTGTCGTCGAGCTGCTCGGCACCGCCGCGCGGCTGGTTGACGTAGAGCGTGTTGCCGACGGTGTAGACGATCGCCTTGCCGTCGATGATCTGGCTGGAGCCGGTGCGGACCAGACTGATGCAATCGACTGGCTTGCCCGCGACTCGGCCGGCGAGCAGCTTGGCGAGCTGCTGTTCCGGCGTATCGCGGTGGCGGGCGTTGGCGACGGGCGCCGCGAGCAGCGCGGCACCGGCGAGCAGGGTTGCGAGGATCGGTTTCATGGCGTTTCTCCTGGCACGACTGCGATGAACCGAGGCTGAAGCAGGTCAGGCGGTGGCAGTCGCCTCGATGCCGGCCAGCCGCAGGAAATTGGCGAGCATCGCGTGGCCGTGCTCGGTAGCGATGCTTTCGGGATGGAACTGCACGCTGTGGATCGGCAGCGACGCATGGCGGAAGCCCATCACCGATCCGTCCTCGGCGGTGGCGTTGACCACCAGACTGTCGGGAATGTCGGTGACGATCAGCGAGTGGTAGCGCGTGGCCGTGAAGGGCGAGGGCAGGTCGCTGAACAGGCCGGTGCCGTCATGGCGGACCGGCGAAGTCTTGCCGTGCATCAGCCCGCCGCGCACGACGCTGCCGCCGAAATGCTGGCCGATCGCCTGGTGCCCCAGGCATACGCCGAGCAGCGGCTTGCCCAGATCGGCGCAGGCCGCAACCAGATCGAGGCTGATCCCGGCATCATTGGGCGTGCACGGGCCCGGCGATATGAGGAAGCCCTGCGCATTGCTGGCGATCGCTTCGCTCGCGGTCAGCGCGTCGTTGCGCACCACCTGCACCTCGACACCCAATTCCATCAGATAATGGACGAGGTTCCAGGTGAAGCTATCGTAATTGTCGAGCACGAGGATCATGGGCGCAGACCTAGGCGCTCCCGCGCGCTTACACAATCCGGCCTTGCGGGTGCCACAGTGCGGCGGCACCGCTGGCGCGGCAGGGACGTTGTGTCACCTTCCAGGAGTATCCCCCATGCTTGCCCGTTTGATGCTTGCCACCGCCCTGCTCGCCGCACCGGCGTATGCCCAGACCCAGGACCAGACGGCGCAGGACGGCCCGCCCAAGCGGGTGCGCAGCATCCTGCTCTATGGGGAGGAGAGCTGCCCCAAGCCGGCCAACCCCGACGAGATCGTCGTCTGCTCGAATGCCGGCGACTCGCCCTATCGCATCCCCAAGCGCTTCCGCGACCAGCCCAAGGAAGATGCACCCTCGACCAGCTGGTCCCGTCGCATGGAAGTGGTGGAAGAAGTCAACCGCGCGGGACTTCCCAACAGCTGCTCTGCCATCGGCACCGGCGGCCAGACGGGCTGCAGCCGCCAGGCGCTGCAGCAATGGTATCAGGAGAAGCTCGACCGCGAAGTGAAGGGCTCGCGCGTGCCCTGATCGGGCGCCCTGATTGCTCTTCACAAGCCGTCATCCCGGCGAACGCCGGGATCCATTGATGCCTCCGTTTCGGCTCCTGCTGCAGCCGAGAGGCGACTGGATCCCGGCTTCCGCCGGGATGACGATTGTGGTGATTAGCCGCGGAGGTCAGGCGGGGTCCGGCCTATTGGCCGAAGCCCGCCTCGCCGGCCCGCGCGATCGCCTCGCGCGCGGCGGCGAACAATGCCCCGGACTTGGCCTCGCATTCGCGCTGCTCATAGGCCGGATCGGAGTCGGCGACGATGCCGGCGCCCGCCTGCACGTGCATCACTCCGTCCTTCACCAGCGCGGTGCGGAGCACGATGCACGAATCCATCGAGCCGTCGGGCGAGAAATAGCCGACGCCGCCCGCATAGGGCCCACGCGTCTCCGCCTCCAGCTCGGCGATGATCTCGCAGGCGCGCACCTTCGGAGCGCCGCTCACGGTTCCCGCCGGGAAGCCGGCGAATAGCGCGTCGATCGCATCGGCGTCCTTGCGCAGCCTGCCCACCACGTTTGACACGATGTGCATCACATGGCTGTAGAACTCGACCGTATAGCTGTCCGTCACCTTGACCGTGCCGGGCGCAGCGGCGCGGCCGACATCGTTGCGGCCGAGATCGAGCAGCATCAGATGCTCGGCGCGCTCCTTCGGATCGGCGAGCAGCGAGGCGCGGTTGGCCTCGTCCTCGGCGGCGGTGCGGCCGCGCGGGCGGGTGCCGGCGATCGGGCGGATGGTGATTTCGCCGTCGCGGGCGCGGACCAGGATTTCCGGGCTCGACCCGGTGAGCGCGAAGCCCGGCAGGTCGAGATGGTAGAGGAAGGGCGAGGGGTTGATCCGCCGCAGCGCGCGGTAGAGCTCGAACGGCGGCAGCGGGAAGGGTGCGGTGAAGCGCTGGGCCAGCACCACCTGGAAGATGTCGCCTGCCGCGATATACTCCTTCGCCGCGGCGACCATTGCGCCATAGCGGCCTTCCGGCAGCACCGGGGTCGGCACGATCGGCAGCGGGTGGGCGCGAACGGGTGCCGGCAGTGGCGCGCTGGCGAGCTGCGCGGCGACGGCATCGATGCGCTCGGCTGCGACTGCCGGATCGGCGCCGGGCCAGACGGGCGCGACGAAGAACAGCGTGTCCGCCAGCCGATCGAAGACCAGCAGCACCGTCGGGCGCACGAAGATCATGTCCGGCACGCCGACCGGGCTCTGCGGCGGGCGGGGAAGCTTCTCGACCAGCCCGACCGTTTCGTAGCTGAAATAACCGACGAGGCAGGCGAGCGCGCGCGGCAGCTCGGCCGGCACGTCCATCCGGCAATCGGCGACCAGCGTGCGCAGGGCGGTGAGCGGGTCGTCCGACAGCGGATCGAACCCGTTGCGGTCGGTGAGCCAGTGCCGGTTGATCTCGGCCGTGGTGCCGGTCGCGCGGAACACCAGGTCGGGCGCGAGCCCGATCAGGCTGTGCCGGCCGCGGACCGACCCGCCCTCGACCGACTCCAGCAGGAAGTCGCCCCGACCCGGCTCGATCAGCTTGAGCGCGGCCGCGACCGGTGTCTCGGTATCGGCGACCTGTCGGCGCCAGACCAAGGCGGGCCGGCCGGCGGCGAGCGCGGCACGGGCGGCGTCGATGCCCTGGATCACTGGCCGCCGTTGCGCTGCAGATCGGCGCGGAGGCGGGCGATCGCGGCTTCGTTGCGGCGGACCTTGAGCGCGCTCACCAGAGAGGCGGCGAACTGGCTCTCATATTCCTGCGCGCCCACCTGGCCCAGCGCCTGGGTGATCGACTGCAGCATCTGCGGGCCCTGCGGGTCGCCCGCGATGGACCCCGGCTGGATCGTGTCGACATAGACGACGTAATAGCCGGCGCGGTTCGGCGCCTCGACGAGACGCGCGGTCTTGGCCGGCATGTCGAACGCCATCTGAATGAAATTCTCCTTGCCGCGCAGCTCGCTGCGCTTGAAGTCGAACGGCTTGGGCGGGGCACCCTTGGTCGCACCAGCCTCTGCGAGCGCCTGCGCCATCGGCACGCCCTTCTGCAGCTTGGGCAGCATCGCGGTGGCGGCCGTGCGCGCCTTGGCGAGTGCCTGGTCGAGCAGATAGTCGGCCTTCACCTTGTCGGTGATCTGGGCGAGCGGCCGCGGTGCGGCGGGCACGATCTTGTCGAGCGAGACCAGCGCGAAACCGCCGTCCGGGCCGACGGGCACCACCTGCGGCTCGTCGCCGGCCTGCTCGAAGCCGAAGCCGGCCTTCATCGCCGCCGTGACGGTCGCGTCGGGCTGGTAGGCGGCATTGTCGGGATCGGTGGCGTTGGCGATCAGCGCGGGGCTGCGCACCGTGGTCAGCTTGGCCTTGGCGACGGCTTCGTCGAAGGTCGCGCCGTCACCCACGGCATCCTCGATCGCCTGACGCGAATCGGCGAGCAGCGCGGCGAGCTTGCGCTTGGCGACTTCCTCGGTGAGCTCGGCGCGGACCTGGTCGAGCGTGCGTGCGGCGATCTTCTCGACCTTGCTCACGCGGTAGACGAACCAGGCGCCGCCGAGCTGGACGGGGCCCTGCAGCGCGCTCGCCGGAGCGGCGAAGGCGGCGTCGGCGAAGGGTGCCGAGACCTGCCTGGCGAGGCCGGCCTTGTCGCCGGCGTCGATGGTACGAGCCTCGAGACCAGCGGCCTTGGCGGCACCGGCGAGGTCACCGCCCTTGGCAGCGGCCGCAACCTTGGCGGCAACCGACTGGCTGATCGCCTGCACTAGCTCGACGCCGCGCTTCTCGCTGGCGGCGTACTTGGCGGAATCCTTCTTGTAGGCGGCGGCGATCTCGGCCTCGGTCGGAGTCGCCTGGCCCTTCAGCGCATCGGGCTGGGCAAGCGCATAGCGGACGATGCGGCGCTCGGGCACCTGATAGCGGCTGCGGTTCTGCGCGTAATAGCCGGCGAGCGTGGTGGCGTCGGGCGCGGGGCCCGGGTCCATCGCCAGCGACTGAACGAAGCCGACGATACCGGTGCGGCGCTCGAGCAGCGTCGCGACATAAGGGGTCACCACGCCGGCGGGGGCAGGGGCGCGCAGCGCGACCGGGCCGACCAGCCAGGCAGCGTAGCGCTGCGTGGTCATGCCTTCGCGGAACACCGCCGGGGTGAGCCGGTTCTGCGCGAGCAACTGCTCGAAGGTCTGCTGGCTGAACTTGCCGTCCATGCCGGCGAACTGCGGGTTGTTGGCGATGTCGGTATCGATCAGCTTCTTGCCGACGGCCATGCCGTTCTGGTTTGCAAATGCTTCCATCGCGGCGGTGTTGACGGCATCGTTCAGCGCGGCCTCGAACCCGCCCTGCGCCAGCACCTGTGCCATCGTGATGTTCTGCCCCTGCGCCTGCGCGTTGCGGACATAGCGCTCCAGTCGATCGCGAACCTGCTGCTCGGTCACCTTCTCGCCGGCCACCGTCGCCAGCGCGCCGCTGCTGCCGGTGATCCCCTGGCGCATGCCGGTGACGTCACTTGCCGCAAAGGCGATCGCGAGCAGGCCCAGGAAGATGAAGACGATGATCAGGCCGTAGCGCGACTTGGTGAAGTTCCGGAAGGCGTTGAGCATGGAGAGCCGTTCGTTCGAGGAATTTGGGCCCGCTTTAGGGCCGGTGTCGCGCGCCTTCAAGCTTGTGCCGCGCGGCGCAATCGGTATCGACTGTGCCGAAACATTCGGGGAGTGATGGATGCGCCGCAAGCTGGTCGCCGGAAACTGGAAGATGCACGGCATGCGGCCGCATCTGCGCGAGATCGACGCGATCGCCGCCGCTGCACGGGCACACCCCCAGGTCGATGCGCTGCTCTGCGTGCCGTACACGCTGATCGCGGCCGCCGCGGACATCGCCCCGGACTTCACGATCGGTGCGCAGGACGTGCACGAAAGCGATCAGGGCGCCCATACCGGCGACATCTCCGCACCGATGCTGGTGGAGGCGGGCGCCAAGGTGGTGATCGTCGGCCATTCCGAGCGCCGCGCCGATCATGCCGAGACCAGCCACCACACCTGGGCCAAGGCAGCCGCTGCGCGTCGCCATGGGCTGAACGTGATCCTCTGCTGCGGCGAGACCGAAGCGGAGCACGATGCAGGCCGCGCCGAGCGCATCGTCCAGTCGCAGATCGAAAAGTCGCTGCCCGACGGCGCCGCACCCGACTGGCTGACCATCGCCTATGAGCCGCGCTGGGCGATCGGCACCGGCAAGACGCCGACGCTGGACGAGATCGCGACGATGCATGCGATCCTGCGCGCCAAGCTGCGCGGGATGATCGGGCCTTCGGCCAACGAGATGCGGATCCTCTATGGCGGCTCGGTGAGCGGCGCCAACGCGGCATCGATCCTGGCGGCCGACGATGTGGATGGCGCGCTGGTCGGCGGGGCGAGCCTGACCGCCGCCAAGTTCGTGCCGATCATCGAAGCGGCGGCGCAAATAGCGACAGGGGATTAACCTGTTGTCGGGGGTCTGGCGCTACAAGGCCTCCATGCTGCCGCGGATTCACCTCGTACGATCGGGAAGGACCAAGCTCGACCGGGCGATCCTGACCGAGCAATATCGAGTGCTCGGCCAGCAGATCCCGCTGATGTACACGCTCGTCTTTCTCGACGCGGTGTTCCTTGGCTTCGCCTCCTACGGATCGGTATCGACTCGCCTCAGCATCCTCGCGCCGATCCTGCTGGGGATCGCCGCCGCAACGCGCAGCCTGTTGTGGGTTGCCCGACGTGGCGACGCCATTCCCAGCCTCCGCAAGATCCGCCGCTATCTGATCGGTACCGTCATAGCGGGGGCGTTGCTCAGCCTCGCTTTTGGCGGGTGGGCGCTGCTGCTCTTCTTCGAGGCGGACCTTGCGCGACGCACCTGCATCGCGCTCTACATCTTCATCGGGGCAATCACCTGCTGCTACTGCCTGCAGACCTTCCCGGTCGCGGCTTGGCTCGTGATGGGCTTCGGCGCCTCGCCGGTCATCCTGTGCCTGATCGCCTCGGGCGACCGGTTCCTGATCGGGTTGGGGATCAACATCATCCTCGTCTCGGCGGTAGTGCTGCGGATGTTCGGCGCCACCCATGCCGGCTTCGTCGACGTGCTTGCCTCACGGGCCGAGATGGCCGCCGGACAGCGCCGCGCGCGACTGGCCGAACAGCGCGCACACCAGCTCGCCTATCACGATCCGCTCACCGGCCTCCCCAATCGCCGCGCACTGGCCGAGTATCTTCGCAGCGCCGAGCCGCATCGCTTCGGGCTGATGCTGGTCGATCTCGACCGCTTCAAGTCGATCAACGACGTGCATGGCCATCCGATCGGCGACCAACTGCTCCGTGCCGTCGCCGGCCGGCTGAGCTGGGTGGTGGGGGAGGGCGGCCGCAGCTACCGACTGGGCGGCGACGAGTTCGCGATCACCCTTCCATACGACGGCGACGACCTTGACCGGGTGCGGAGCGTCGCCCACGCCATCGTGCGCGAGGTGGCACGCCCTTTCCTGATCGACGAGCGCATGCACCATATCGGCGCCAGCGTCGGTATCGCGCTCTATCCCGACGACGCTTCCGACGCGGACACGCTGATGCGGCGCGCCGATGTCGCACTCTATCAGGCCAAGGAAGCCGGCCGCGGCTGCTACTGCGCCTTTGCCAGCCAGATGGACGCCGAGATCCGACGCCGCTCGACGATCGAGGCGGAAATGCGCGATGGGCTCACCCAGGGGCTGTTCTACCCGCGTTACCAGCCGATCATCGATCTGCGCACCGGCCATGTCACCGGCTTCGAGCTGCTCGCCCGCTGGCGCCGCGAGGATGCCGAGATCGGGCCCGACCAGTTCATCCCGATCGCCGAGGAATGCGGGCTGCTCAATACGCTGATGCTCGACCTGCTCGATCGCGCCTGTTCGGAGACGCGCGACTGGACAGTGCCCGCCAGCATCGCGATCAACATCTCGCCGGGCCAGCTGCGCGACGACTGGTTGAGCCACAAGATCCTGTCGGTGCTCGCCCGCACCGGCTTCCCGCCGCAGCGACTGACCGTCGAGATCACCGAGAATGCGCTGATCGTCGATGCCGCGAAGGCGCACCACGCGATCGAGTCGCTCAAGAACCAGGGCGTGCAGCTGGCGCTCGACGATTTCGGCACCGGCTATGCCTCGATCCAGCATCTCCGCATGCTGCCGTTCGACAAGATCAAGATCGATCGTTCCTTCGTCGACTCGCTGAATGAGAGCACCGAGAAGCTGCGGATCGTTCGCGCCATCCTCGGCCTGGCCGGCACGCTGGAGCTGCCGGTGGTGGCCGAGGGCATCGAGACGCTGGAGACGGCCGAAATGCTTCGGTCACTCGGCTGCGCGCAGGGGCAGGGCTATCTGTTCGGTCGCCCGATGGACAAGGAAGAAGTCGAGCGCTGGCTCGCCGACGGCGTGATGCCGCCGGCGGCCGAAGCGCTTATCCGCCGTAGCGGTCCTTGAGCACCTTCCAGGTGGCGCGCAGGCTGACCGCCTCGGCGCCCTTGGGGCGGCCCGGCTTGGGGCTGCCGTTCCAGCAGAAGATGTCGAAATGGGCCCATTGGGCCTTGGCCGGCACGAATTCCTTGAGGAACAGCGCTGCGGTGATCGCGCCGCCGAACGGACCCTCGGCCGCGTTGACCATGTCCGCCACGTCCGACTTCAGCAGATCCTTGTACGGATCGTAGAGCGGCATCCGCCAGATCGGGTCGCTCTCTTCCTCGCCAGCCGCCAGGATCTCGGCCGCCAGTGTGTCGTCATTGGCGAACAGTGCCTGCAGGTCCGCGCCCAGCGCCACGCGCGCGGCTCCGGTCAGCGTCGCGAAGTCGAACACCAGCTCGGGATCCTTCTCCTCGGCCTTGGTGAGCGCGTCGCCCAGGATCAGCCGGCCTTCGGCGTCGGTATTGCTGTTCTCGACGGTGATGCCCTTGCGCGAAATCATCACATCGCCCGGGCGCGTCGCCTCGCCCGAGATCGAGTTCTCGACCGCCGGGACCAGCAGGTGCAGCCGCACCGGCAGCTTGTTCTGCATCACCAGCTCGCCGAGCGCGAAGGCATGGGCAGCACCACCCATGTCCTTCTTCATCAGCCGCATGCCGCTGGCCGGCTTGATGTCGAGCCCGCCGCTGTCGAAGCAGACGCCCTTGCCGATGATCGCGATGCGCGGATGCTCGGGATTGCCCCATTCGAGCTCGATCAGCCGCGGCTCGCGGCCCTTGCCGGCGGCCTGGCCGACGGCGTGCAGCATGCCATAGCCCTGCTGGAGCTCGTCGCCCTTCACCACCGAGAAGGTAGCACCATAGGCCTTGGCGAGTTCGGCACCGGCCTCTTCGAGATCGGCCGGGCTCATGTCGTTGGCGCCGGTGTTGATCCGGTCGCGCAGCTTGAAGGTAACGGCGGCCATGCGCACCGCTTCCTCCATCTTCACCGGATCGGCGGTGAGCAGCACGCGCGGGCCCTGTGCCTTGGGATCGGCCTTCCTGTAGCGATCGAACTTGTACTGGGCGACGAGCCAGCCATAGATCGCCTTGCCGGGCTCGATCCCCTCGACGCGGTAGCTGCCCTCGGGCAGCGTCTCGGCCAGCTTGGCGAGGCACCAGGGCGACAGCTTCTCGACATTGGCGACCACCGAGACGACCGACCAGTCCTCGGGCGAGTCGCCGGGCAGGATCGCGCTCGCATAGCCCACCGGGGCCAGCTTCTGCGCGGCGGCGGCGGCACGATGGCGCGGCGGCTGCGCGGCGAGCCAGGCGTCATAGCCCTTGGCGTCGATCAGGTGGATGGTGCGAGCGGCCTGGCCGCGGTCGGGCTGAACGAGCGTGTTGAGATCCGTCATGCGCCTGATCTAGGACGCCGCGCGCCCCGCGCCTAGCCCGGACCCCCCTGGTTTTTTGGCCAGGGGCGCCGGATCACTTCGCGGGGGGCAGCAGCGTCTTCCACCGCGCGTCGAGCCTGGCCTGGGCATGGTCGCGCTTCACCTTCGCCACCAGCGAGATGCCGCGCAGCGTGACGCTGTGCCCGCCGAGGAACTTGCCCGAGATGGTATAGCCGACATCGTACAGCGCCACATCCTCGTGGGGGTCGCCATCGGCAAGGTACTGGGTGACGATCACCACCGGCAGCCGCTCGTCGCCGCGGCTGTTGTCGGCCAGCCCGGCGGCCTCGCGTGCCTTGACCAGCGCATGCTCGAACCAGCCGCCTTCGATGCGCGGTTCGCCGGTGGTGGCGGCGGGCGAGACGGCCAGCGCGGACGGGAACAGGATGGTCTGGCTCTGCACGGATTGCTCGGCAGCGGCAGGCTTCAGCGCCAGCGTCTGCTTGCCGCCATCGGCTGCGACCAGCACCAGCTTCGCCACCTTGGCGGAGGCGCGCTGCTCGGTCGCCGCCTTCTCGGCCTTGGTCTCGCGGCGATCGCTCCAGTTGTTCCAGAGCGTGAGGCCGGAGATCAGCACCGCGGCGACCCCCAGCACCTCGCCCAGCGTGATCCAGCGCTTACGCACCTTGGCGGCTTCGGCGCGGTCCTTGGCGCGGTTCTCGGAGTCGTCTTTCATCGCGGCATCACCAGGAACTGCTCGAACTTGCCGTCGGCACCAGGCTCGGCATAGGTCACCGCGACGAGCATCCGATCCTTGTAGCGGATCCGGTAGTTGCGGTTGACGAAGCCGCCGCGCAGCCGCGGCTTGCCGATCGGCTCGAACGCGAGCGGCTCGCCGAGCGGGGCGAGGCTGGCGCGATAGTCGCCGAGCACCGTCGCATCGAAGAAGTAATTGGCATCCTCGGTCATCAGGCTGCGATCGGGGGCGCTGGCGCGGAGCTGGTCGAACAGCTTCCGGGCGAGCGCATCGCGCTGCTGATCCAGGGTGAGCGCAGCGGCGGGCTTGGCGACGGGCAGCAGCAGATCGGTGATGCCCTGGGCGATGACGTCGTTCGCGCCGCCGAAATCGGCACTGACCAGCGAGACCACGGCGAAGCGCGCCTCAGGGATCACGACGTTGCTCGACAGGAAGCCGACCGCCTCGCCGCCGTGCGAGACTTCCTTCTTGCCGCCATGCTCGCCCAGCGACACGCCCAGGCCGTACCGCGTCGGCGTGCCGTCGGCGAGCTTCACCTCGGTTTCCTGCATCGCCCAATCCTCGGGCGTGAGCAGCTTTCGATCGATCCGGGCGATGTCCCATTTGGCGAGGTCGGCGGCGCTCATCGCCAGCTCGCCCGCCGCCCAGAGCCATCCGTCCGCCGCCGGCTTGGCGGGGCGCACGGGACCGAGGGCATAGCGATGGGTGCCCTGCGGGAAGCCCTTGCCGACCGCCTTGTCCTGATCGATCGCCTGCATGCCCAGCGGCTTGAAGATCTTCGCCTGGAGATAGTCGAGCAGCTTCTTGCCCGACGCCTTCTCGATGATCATGCCCGCGACGACATAGCCGGTGTTCGAATATTGCCATGCGGTGCCGGGAGTGAAATCCAGCGGCTTCTTGGCCCAGCGATCGACGATCTGCTGCGGCGTCACCGCCGTCTCCATCGCCTTGAAGCTATAGTCCTGCGGCCAGTAATCCTGCAGGCCAGCGGTGTGGCTGAGCAGCTGGCGGATGGTGATCTTGTCGGCGTCGGTGACGTCCGGCACCCATTTCGACACCTTGTCGTCGAGGCTGAGCTTGCCTTCGTTCTCAAGCAGCAGGATCGCCGCGGCGGTGAACTGCTTGGAGACGGATGCGATCTGGTACTTGGCGTTTACGTCCGGCCCCTTGGCGATGCCGGGGCCTTGGTCCCCATAGGCCTTGGTGAAGACGATCTTGCCGTCGCGCACGATCGCGATCGAGGCCGATGGCACGCCGCTGCTCCTGAGCGCATCCGCGACGATGGTGTCGACCTTGGCGCTCTGCTCGGGCGTGAGCTGCTGCGCGGCGGCGGGGGTGGCGATCAGCAGGGTGGCGGCAACAGCGGAACGGAACATCGGGCCTCCGGGAGATGGTCCCGGAGGCTTAGCGCTGCCGGCGCACCCTGCCAACGACGATCAGCCCATCGGGACGCCGTAGAGGTCGTGCTCGTCGGCGTCCTCGATCAGGACCTTCACGATGTCGCCTTGCCCCAGATGCCCCGCGTCGCGCAGGAAGACTTCGCCGTCGATCTCCGGCGCGTCGGCCTGGCTGCGGCCGGTGGCGCCGCCGTCCTCGTCGACCGCGTCGATGATCACCTCCAGCTGGCGGCCGATCTTGGCCTGGAGCTTGGCGGCGCTGATCGCAGCGGTCTTCTCCATGATCCGGGCGTAGCGCTCTTCCTTGACGTCCTCGGGCACCGCGCCGGGGAGGTCATTGGCGGAGGCGCCTTCGACCGGCTCGAAGCGGAACGCGCCGACGCGGTCGAGCTGGGCCTCGTCCAGCCAGTCGAGCAGATACTGGAAGTCTTCCTCGGTCTCGCCGGGGAAGCCGACGACGAAGGTCGAGCGGATGGTGATGTCCGGGGCGATCTCGCGCCAGCCGCGAAGCCGCTCGAGCACCTTGGCTTCGTTGGCCGGGCGCTTCATCGCGCGCAGCACGTTCGGTGCCGCATGCTGGAACGGGATGTCGAGATAGGGGAGCACCAGCCCCTCCGCCATCAGCGGGATCACCTGGTCGACATGGGGGTAGGGATAGACATAGTGCAGCCGCACCCAGGGTGCGATCTGGCCGAGCTCGCGGGCGAGGTCGGTCATGTGCGGCACCACCTCGCGGCCCTTCCAGGCGCGCGGCTCCTTGCGGATGTCGATCCCGTAGGCCGAGGTGTCCTGGCTGATGACCAGCAGTTCCTTGGTGCCGGCCGCAACGAGCTTCTCGGCCTCGCGCAGGATCGCGTCGGGGCGGCGGCTGACCAGGTCGCCGCGCAGCGACGGGATGATGCAGAAGCTGCAGCGATGGTTGCAGCCTTCCGAGATCTTCAGATAGCTGTAGTGGCGCGGGGTGAGCTTGAGCCCGCTGTCCGGCACCAGGTTGACGAAGGGCGAGGGCGGCATCGGCGCTGCGTCATGCACCGCGCCGACCACTTCCTCATATTGATGCGCGCCGGTGACCGCGAGCACATTGGGGAAGCGGGCGCGGATGACCTCGGCTTCCTTGCCCATGCAGCCGGTGACGATCACCCGGCCGTTCTCGGCGATCGCCTCGCCGATGGCTTCCAGCGATTCTTCCTTGGCGCTGTCGAGGAAGCCGCAGGTATTCACCAGCACGACGTCCGCGCCGGCATAGTCCGGCGACAGCGCATAGCCGTCCGAACGGAGCTTCGTGAGGATACGCTCGGAGTCGACCAGATTCTTGGGACAGCCGAGCGACACCATGCCCACCCTGGGGGCTTCGGGGAGTCGCGTTGCCATGATCGTTGGCGCACATAGGGCTTTTCGCGGAAATTGCCAGCCATCGGGCGTTTACGGATGGCCGAACCGGCCCGCCATGATACGGGCAGGCCAGCAACATCGGGAGATTCCGTCATGACCGCAACCAACGCCGAGCCTGTCCAGCTGCCGACCCGCTCCGGGCTCGTCATCGACGTGCGCACCGTGCGTCCCGACGACGAGGCAGTCCTCCGAGACTTTTTCGACCATGTCTCGAGCGAGGATCGCCGCTTCCGCTTCTTCACCGCCAGCCCGCACCTCCAGCCCCACCAGGCCAAGGCGCTGATCGAGGTCGACCACCACAAGACCGAGAGCTATCTGGCGTTCACCGCCGAGGGCGAACTGGTCGGCTCGGGCATGCTCGCCTGCGACGACACGCTGGAGACCGCCGAAGTGGCGATCTCGATCCGCGCCGACCGCAAGGGGCAGGGGGTGGGCTGGAGCCTGCTCAACTACATCACCGCCGAGGCCAAGGCGCGCGGCGTGAAGCGGCTCCAGTCGATCGAGAGCCGCGAGAACCATCTCGCGATCGAGCTGGAGCGCGAAATGGGCTTCGTCGCCCGCGAGGTCGAGGGCGATCCCAGCGTGGTGCTGCTCGAAACGGTATTCTGATCGAGGGTGCCCCGGCTGCAGCCAGGGCACCGCTTCGCCTCAACGGAACGGCGGTTCGTTGAACGCGCGCAGCTTGCGGCTGTGGAGCTTGGCGCCCTCGCGGCGCAGTTCCTCGCAGGCCTCGATGCCGATCTTGAGATGCTCGGCGATCGCGCGTTCGTAGAAGCGATTGGCCTGGCCGGGCAGCTTGAGCTCGCCGTGGAGTGGCTTGTCCGAGACGCAGAGCAGCGTCCCATAGGGCACGCGGAAGCGATAGCCTTGCGCCGCCAGCGTCGCCGACTCCATGTCGACGCCCACCGCGCGGCTCAGCGAGAAGCGCAGCGCCGACTGTGAGTAGCGCAGCTCCCAGTTGCGGTCGTCGGTGGTGACGATCGTGCCGGTGCGTAAGCGCTGCTTGAGCTCGTCGCCCGACTGGCCCGAGACCGTCTCCGCCGCGCGCGCCAGCGCCTGCTGGACTTCGGCGATGGCGGGGATCGGGATCTCCGGCGGCAGCACGTCGTCCATGATATGGTCGTCGCGCAGATAGGCATGGGCGAGGACGTAGTCGCCGATCCGCTGGCTCGGGCGCAGGCCGCCGCAATGGCCGATCATCAGCCACGCCTCGGGGCGGATGACCGCGAGGTGATCGGTGATCGTCTTCGCGTTGGACGGGCCGACGCCGATATTGACCAGCGTGATCCCCGTGCCGCCCTCGGCCATCAGGTGATAGGCGGGCATCTGGTGCCGCCGCCATGCGCCGTCGCTTACCAGTCGGTCGGCGTCCGCCGCATCCTCGATCACGATCCCGCCCGCACCCGACACGCCGGTGAAGCGGCTGTCCGGCCCCAGCTGCGCGCACGCCCAGCGGACGAACTCGTCGACATAGCGGTGATAGTTGGTGAACAGGATATATTGCTGGAAATGCTCCACCGGCGTGCCGGTGTAATGCTTGAGCCGCGCCAGCGAGAAATCGGTGCGCAGCGCATCGAACAGCGCCAGCGGCCGCGTCTCGTCCTGGCTCACCCAGATGCCGTCGGCGATCTCGTCGCCGATATGCGACAGCTCGGTCGCCGGGAAATGGCGGCCCAGCTCGGTCGCCGAGACGTCGTCCAGGCTCAGGATCGTGTTGGGATCGAGCACATAGGGGAAGGGAATTTCCTGCCGCCCGGTGACCGCATGCACCTCGACGTCATAATCCTCGATCAGGAAGGTCAGCTGCTCGGTCAGATATTCGGCGAACATCGCCGGGCGCGTCACCGAGATGCGGTAATCGCCCGCCTCGACCAGCCGGCCGAACGAGCGGCGCGGGATCGGCTTGTTGACGCCGCCGCGATAGGTGACGCGCAGTTCGGGATAGGCGAAGCTGCCGTCGGTCCGCGTCTCGGGATCGGGCGTGGTGCCGTCGGTGATGTAGCGGTTGAGCGCCTGCTGCAGTCGTTCGACCGAGGCGCGATAGAGCCGATCGAGGTCGGCGACGATATCGGAGGCTTGAGTCATCTTCCATCGCTAAGCGCGGAAGATGACGCTGGCAAGTCGGCGACGCGCACGGCGTTCGCGGGCCGGTCGGGTTCGGCGCCTTGGTGACGGTACCGGCTTACGTCGGAAGGATGGTGGAGGCGCGACGGCACCCCCACCACGTCAAGGTTACTTCCCCGCGGCGATCGCCGCGCTCACTTCGCCCGCCTTGGCGTCGCGGAAGCGGGCGCAGGTGCGGATCGTCTCGATCGCGCGGTCGAGGTTGAGCGTACTGCCCTTGGTGGTCGGGCGCAGCTTGGCGTCGACCGCATCGGCCTGTGCGTTCGAGCAGAGCGCGCCGAACATCTGCGCCGCCCGGCCCGAGAACACGCCGCCGCCACCGCCATTCTTCACGAACTCGTCGAAATGCGCGATCATGAAGTCGCTGGCGAGATCGCGGGTATAGGGCGAGCGGAGGAAGCCGGCGACGGTGAACAGCCGCTGGCGGGCATCGACGCGCGGATCCTGGAAGTCGTTCAGGAACCAGCGCGCGATGTCCGGATTGTTCGACGCCGTCACGCCCTGGCCGAGGGCCAGGAACAGCGCCGGCTTGCCGACGCTCTGGGCGAGCAGCGTCTGCGCGAAGGGCACGCCGCGCTCGTTGAGCGCGATGCCCGCCGCAACCCCGCGCCAGGCCGGGTCGAGTGCCTTGTCGTCACCGCCCACGAACGCATCGAACGCGGTCGTCAGCTTGGCGCGGAGCGCCGCGTCGTGGCCGGTGACCGCGACCAGGCCCACCAGATCCTTGCGCAACTCTCGCTGGTCGGCCTCTTCCTTGGCATAGGCGTCCGTCGCCGGATCGAAGCCGATCTTGGTCAGCATCGGGCCGTACAGGTCGACGAACAGCTTGCGATAGGCCGGCAGCGCCTGGGCGGTGATCAGCCCGCGCTTCTCGAGGTCGCGCAGGCGATGCGCATTGTCGAAGACGATCTTGGTCGAGGCATTGGTGGCGGTGGCCCGGGTGAGCGCGATCGGCCGGGCGATCGGGCTGCGGCCGGCATAGAAGCTCGCCCATACGCTGTCGTCCACGGCGAGCAGCTCGGCCGCGGGCAGGGTGGGGGCGGCGGCGATCAGCGCGTCCCAATCGGCGGGATCGAGCTCGAAGCGATAATAGCCCCAGCCGCCGGCATTGGGCACCAGCGCGCCGCTGCCCTTGGCGGAGACGGTCATGCTCGGCTTGTCGAGCAGCGTGCAGTTCTTGGTCTCGCCCTGGCGCACGCACAGCGGCACGATCCACTGCTCGGCGGGCAGGTTGGCGCCGAAGAAGCCGTAGCGCGACTGGGTCGCGGTGAGCGCGTCGCCCTCGCGATGCAGCGTCACCAGCGGCACGCCCTGCTGGTCGACGAAGCTCTTGAGCGAGGCGAGCACACGCGGATCATGCGCGGCATCGGCGAGCGAGGTGAAGAACTGGTCGGTGCTGGCGTTGCCATAGGCGTGGCGCTGCATGTGCAGCCGAACGCCCTCGCGGAAGGCTTCGTCGCCCATATAGGCGGCGATCATCGCGACGACCTGGCCGCCCTTGCCATAGGTGATCTGGTCGAATGCCGCGTCGATGTCGCCGTCGTTCGGGATCGGCTGGTGGATCGGGCGACCGGCGGCGAGCGCGTCGAGGTCCATCGCGTCGAAGCCTTCCTCGATCGCGTTGAGCTCGATCTGGAGGCCCGGGCGCCACTCATTGCCGATGCGATAGCCCATCCAGTTCGCGAAGCTCTCGTTCAGCCAGATATCGTCCCACCATGCCGGGGTGACGAGATCGCCGAACCATTGGTGCGCCAACTCGTGCGCGACGACCATGCCGAACGCCTGCTTGCGCTCGCTCGAGGCCTTCTCGTCGAGGAAAAGGATGCCGTCGCCATAGATGTCGGCGCCGGCATTCTCCATCGCGCCCGGCATGATCGGCGAACCGATCTGGTCGAGCTTGGGGAAGGGGAAGGCCTGGCCGAAATACTTCTCGAGCAGCGAGACGATCTTGCCCGATTCGTCGCGCGCGTAGGCCATCTGGCCGGCATTGGGCTTGGTGCCGACCACGCCCAGCGGCATCGGCGTGCTGCGCTGCGGCGTCGGCGGGATCATCGTGGCGGCGGTGGCGAAGGGCCCGGTGACGAGTGCGATGAGATAGGTCGGCAGCGGCTTGGTGGGGGCGAACTGGTGGCGGACCAGCGCGCCCGCCTTGCGGCTGCTCGCCTCGGGTGCGTTGCTGACCGCGGTGAAGTCGGGCTTGGTGGTGATCGAGACGGTGAACGGCGTCTTGTAGCCGGGCTGGTCGAAGGACGGGAAGGCAGCGCGCGCCTCGATCGATTCGAACTGGGTCCAGCTGTACCAGGCGTCGTCGACCTTCACATGGTAGAGCCCTTGCGTGCCGGTGCCGAACGCGGCGTCATAATCGAACACCAGGGTCACACGGCCGGCGGGCAGCGTCTTGCCGAAGTCGAGCTGGGCGAGACCCGTGGCGCTCTTCTGGGTGAAGGTGGCGGTCACCGACTTGCCGCCGCTCCGCGCGATCGTCTTGGCGACGTGGAGGTCGCGCCCGTGCATCCAGATCGTCCGCGCCGGCGCCTTCAGGTCGATGTCGATCTCGGTATGGCCGTTGAAGCGATCCTTCTCGGGCAGGATGGTGAAATCGAGCCGATAGGCGATCGGCGTGGCCGCATCGGGCAGCTTGCCGGTGGGTTGGGCGGGCGTCTGGGCGAGGGCGGCGACGGGCAGCAACAAGGCGGAGGAAGCGAAGAGAAGCGCGCGCATCAAGGTTCCTTGGTCGAAGAAGGCAACTGCTTAGGTCTGCCGCTGCATTGCCGCAATAGCACAGCGGCACGCCCGAAAGGCTTGCCCTGTCTCCGCTCCGGACTATGGTACCGCTATCAACGCGTTAACGGAGACGGTGTATGGCGAAGATGCTGCGCTGGGTCGCGGTGGGGCTGCTTGCGGCGGCGACGGCGCAGGCCGCGCCGGGCGATCGCTGGACGACGGCCTGGTGGACCTCGCAGCTGGCGCTCGATGCGCAAAATGGCTTGCCCGCCGCCGATCTCACCGATGCGACGCTGCGCCAGATCGTTCGGCTGCAGGGACCCGCGACGCGGCTGCGCGTGCGCTTCACCAACCGCTTCGGCAGCGCGCCGCTGACCATCGACGGCGCGACGATCGCCCGTGCGGTGGATGTTGCGAGCCCGAGGATCGAGGCCGCCACGCTGCGCCCGCTCCGCTTCGGCGGCGCGACGGCGGTGACGATTCCGGCGGGTGCCGATTACTGGAGCGACCCGGTGGACCTCAAGGGTGCGGGCGGCACCGATCTTGCCATCTCGCTCTACGTCGCCAATCCGCCCGCGCAGCAGACCGGGCATCCGGGCTCGCGCGCGACCTCCTATCTCGTCCATGGCAACCACAGCGCCGATCCCGATCTGACGGGCGCCAAGACGGTCGACCACTGGTTCCAGATCGCCGGCATCGAGGCGGTGGCGCCCAAGGCGCGCGCGGTCGTCGCGTTCGGGGATTCGATCACCGACGGGTACGGCGTGAAGCCCAACACCAACGCGCGCTGGACCGATGCGCTCCAGCGCCGGCTGCGGTCGGCACCGGGGATGGGCGAGGTCGCGGTGCTCAACGCCGGGATCGGCGGCAACCGGCTGCTCAACGACGGGCTGGGCCCGAACGCGCTGGCGCGGTTCGACCATGACGTGATCGGCCAGCCCGGCGTCACCCACCTGATCGTGCTGGAGGGCGTCAACGACCTCGGCACGCTGACCCGCGAGACGCCGGTGCCGGCAGCGGCGCACGCGGCGTTGGTGGCGCGGATGATCGACGCCTATCGCCAGATCGTCGCGCGCGCGCATGCCCGCGGCATCAAGGCGATCGGCGCGACGATCATGCCCTATGCGGGCTCCGGCTATTACCATCCCGATGCGCAGAACGAGGCCGATCGCCAGGCGGTCAACCGCTGGATCCGCACGCCGGGCAATTTCGACGCGGTGATCGACTTCGACGCGGCGATGCGCGATCCGGCCGACCCCAAGCGGCTGCGCAAGGACTATGACAGCGGCGACGGGCTGCACCCCTCGATCGCGGGCTATGCGGCGATGGCGCAGGCGGTGCCGCTGGCGCTGCTGCGCTAGAACAGCTCTCCCTGCGGTCCGGCGGGCGGGCGGAACAAATCGGTGCGGAGCCGCATTCGTTCGCCGTCCAGCCCGTAGCGTTTGACCGCGCGGGTAAAGCGGGTGCGGAGCAGCTCCGCCCAGGGACCCTGGCCGCGCATGCGGGTGAAGAAGCCGGGATCATTGTCCTTGCCGCCGCGGATCGACTGGATCGTCGCCATCACCTTGCCCGCGCGATCGGGGAAATGCGCGTCAAGCCAGGCGCGGAACAGCGGGGCGACCTCCCAGGGCAGCCGCACCGGCAGGAAGAAGGCACCGCGCGCGCCTGCTTCCGCTGCGCGCTCGAGGATATGCTCCATCTCGTGATCGGTGACGTGCGGGATCACCGGCGACATCGAGACGAACACCGGCACGCCGGCATCGGTGAGCGTTCGGATTGCGGCCAAGCGGCGCTCGGGATGCGGCGCGCGGGGCTCCACCGTCATCGCGATCTTGGGGTCGAGCGAGGTTACCGACAGCATCACCGCTGCCAGCCCCTGCGCCGCCATGGGGGCGAGCAGGTCGAGGTCCTTCACCACCCGGTTCGACTTGGTGGTGATCGTCACCGGGTGGCGGCATTCGGCGAGCAGTTCGAGGCAGCTGCGGGTGATCCGCCAGGTCGATTCGATCGGCTGATAGGGATCGGTATTGGTGCCGAAGGCGATCGGCTTGCAGATATAGCCGCGCTTGCCGAGTTCGGCACGGAGCAGGTCCGGTGCGGTCGGCTTCACGAACAGCCGGCTTTCGAAATCGAGCCCGGGCGAGAGGTCGAGATAGGCGTGGCTCGGGCGGGCGAAGCAGTAGATGCAGCCATGCTCGCAGCCGCGATAGGGGTTCACCGACTGCTCGAAGCTGATGTCGGGCGACTGGTTGCGGCTGATGATCGTGCGCGCGGTCTCCAGCGTCACCGTGGTGCGCAGCGGCGGCGGGGCGCCGTCAATCACCGCCTGCGCGTCGCGCCAGTCGCCGTCCGCCTCGCGGGCGAGGAGATTGAAGCGCGCGCTCGCGTCGTTGAACGTGGCGCCGCGGACGGGGCGACTCTTTGCCATTGCGCGATGCTAAGCTGAGCGATAGAACGAAGCAAGAACAATGAGGGGGTTGGCGATGGCGCGACTGAATTATCTCGAACTGCCCGCGGGCGACGTGGGCGCGCTCAAGGGCTTCTACGGCGCGGTGTTCGACTGGCAGTTCACCGACTTCGGACCGAGCTATGCTGCGACGATGAGCGGGGATACCGATGTCGGGATCGACGGCGATGCGCAGGGGCGGACGCAGTTGCTGCCGGTCATCGCGGTGGAGGATCTGGAGGCGACGCTGGCGGCGGTGGAAGCCGGGGGCGGCGTCGTGACGGTGCCGATCTTCTCGTTCCCCGGCGGGCGGCGGTTCCATTTCCGCGACCCGCAGGGGCATGAGCTGGCGGCGTGGGTGATGGAGGATTGAAGCGCGCTGTGATTTCGGTGCCCCTGCTTTCGCAGGGGCACTGCACCGTGGAGCCTTTCGTAAGCGTCTACCGCTCCTGCAGCCGGCCCATCAGCTCGACGAAGTTGCAGGGCTTGTGGCGGATGTCGAGCTGGCTGGCGAGGATGCCGTCCCAAGCGTCGGTGACCGCGCCGGTCGAGCCCGGCAGCGCGAAGATATAGGTACCGCGCGCGACTCCGGCGGTGGCGCGCGACTGGATCGTCGAGGTGCCGATCTTGGCGTAGCTCAGCCAGCGGAACAGCTCGCCGAAGCCGGGGATTTCCTTGTCCCACACCCGGGCAAGCGCCTCGGGCGTCACGTCGCGGCCGGTCACCCCGGTGCCGCCGGTGGCGAGGATCACCTCGACGCCGGGTGCCGCGATCCACGCCTCGAACTGCGCCGTGATCGCGTCGACATCGTCGCGTAGGATCGCCCGATCGCTGAGCAGATGCCCCGCCTCGGTCAGCCGCTCGACCAGCCGGTCGCCCGAGCGATCCTCGGCCAGCGTGCGGGTGTCGGAGACGGTGAGGACGGCGATGCGGACGGGGCGGAAGGCGATGCTTTCGTCAATTGCCACGCGTGACCTCGCTTGGCAGCTTGGCGGCGCTGATCGTCACCGCGGCACCCGTGGCCGGCAGCTGGAACTGCTGCTGGATCGGCGCGGGTTCCACCGGCTGCGGCGCCGGGAAGGTCAGCGCCGGCGCGCGCTGGGTCTTGAGCTTGACCGCCTTGGCCCCGGCCATGCCCGGGAAGCGCGGCCACATGCCGCCGGCCAGCGCGATGCGGCTCGGCGAGGGCTTGCCGTCGTGCAGCTCGTACATCCAGTAGTTGCGCAGCACCGTCACGACATAGCCGCGCGTTTCCCAGTACGGGATGCTCTCGATGTAGAGCAGCGGATCGCCGCCGTCGCGCGAGGCCTGGTTCCAGGCGTCGACCGGGCTGGGGCCGGCATTATAGGCCGCGATCACCTTGGGCAGCAGGCCCTGGGTCTGCGGCATGTCGCGCAGCTGTTCGAGATAGGACTGGCCGATCTCCATGTTGACCGACGGCTTGGTCAGGTCACTCGCGGCATAGGTGATGCCGCGACGACGGCCCACGTCGATCGCCGCGCCCGTCTTCACCTGCATGAGCCCCATCGCGCCGGCGGCGCTGCGGACCTCGGCGTTGAAGCGCGATTCCTGGAGCGTGTGGGCGAAGACCAGCGCGCGATCGACGCGCCAGCCGCCATCGGGCGACCAGTTCGGCACAGGATAGCGCGCCTCGACGATCGGCTTGGCGCCGGCCGGGCCGTTATGCGCGAGCCACAGCTCGGTCTGCGGCAGGCTCAGCTGCGCCGCGAGGCGGGTGAGTGCGCCGTGATCGTCGGGCGTGCAGAACTTGGCCTGGTGGCGGAGCACCTGGTCTGCCAGCGTCGTCTCGCCGATCTCGCTCAGCGCGGCGGCGACGCGGACGTTCGGACGCCGTTCGAGCGCGGTCCAGTCCTTGCTGACGAAGCGATCGCCCTCCAGCCGCTTCTCCTCGAGGCCGAGGCTGGAGCGGGCAAGCAGGCCGTAGAAGGTCTCGCCATATTGGCTGGCGGCGCGCAGCTTGGCGGCGACCCGATCGGGACGGCCGCATGCCATTTCGGCGCGCGAGCCCCAGAACAGGCCCGCGGCGCGCAGCTCGGTGTCGCCGGCGCGGGTGGCAACGCGCTCGAAGGCGGCGGTGGCGCCGGCGCAATCCTGCTGGCGCCAGGCGGCGAGGCCATCGGCCCAGTCGGCCTGCGCGGCCCATTCGCCCAGGCCCTGCTCGGCCTTGGCAGCCATGCGGCGGGCATTGGCATCGTCACCGGCGACATAATAGATCCAGGCGACCTTCTGCTGCCACTCGGTCAGCGCCTCGGGCGTCAGGTCATTGGCGAAGCGCGCGACCACCGCCTCGGCGGCGGGGCCGTTGTCGGTCTTCACATAGGGCGCCATCAGGATCGCGACTTCGGTCGCGGCATTGTCGCTGCGGACCGAGCGGGCGCGCCTACGGATCGGCGCGCCGTCGAACCAGATCAGCCGCTGGGCGACCGGCAGCGTCGGCAGATCGCTGACGCCGCGGATCTTGGCGAGGCGGACGAGCTGTTCGGCCTGGGGCAGTTCGGGCGCTTCGGTGATCAGCGCGACCAGTTGGTCGGCCTCGACGCGAGGCGAGCCCTTGGCGGTGTAGAGCTGGGCGCGGGCGATCGCGTGGAGCGGGCCCGGCTTCATCGAATCGAGCTTGATCTGCGCATCCGCCCAGCGGCCGGCGCGGATGGCATCGAACACGAAGCGGTAATCGGCGCGCTGGTCGGCATCGAGCTGCGGCGGAATGCCGTCGCCCTTGCGTTTGGCGGTGGCGGGCGGTGGGGAGTCCTCGTCGATGACCGCGGGGCTGGTGTCGTCGGACCATGCGGCAAGGGCCGGCGTGGCGATCGGCGCCGTCATCAGCGTGGCGGCAAGCAGGATGCGCAAGGTCAAAGGCTCGGTCCCCGGCTCAGCAGCAACAGATGTTTCCAGGTTTCGCTCTTGGCGGCCGGGCGCTCGATCAGCGAACGCGGATGGTAGGTCGCCACCACCTGGGTATTGGCTTCGTAGCGGTTAACGTCGTGCGAACGAAGTTCCGGCGGCCAGGCATCCGCCCCGAGAACCGCACGGGTCGCCGCATGGCCGAGCAGGAGGAACTTCGTCGGGCGGACGAACGACAGGAACTGGGTCGCGAGCTCTACCAGCTTCGGCGCGACGTCAGCGGGCACCTGGCCGGTGGCGGGACGCGCGAAACACAACGGCACCAGCTGCACCGAGTCGCGGGACAGGCCCACCGCGGCCAGCATCCGGTCGAGCAGGGCACCCGCCGGGCCGCTCCACAGCATATGGCTGTCCTCGGGCTCGGGCATGTCGACAAAAATCGTCCAGGCCGGGTTTTCGACGATTGCGGGGGCGATCAGCGGGCTGTGCCACCCGGCCTCGGGGGTTGCTTCGCCGGTCCGCCAGGCGAGGAATTCGGGCAATGTCTGCGGAGGCGCGGGCGTCGGCGCCGCTACGGCAGGCTCGGGCTGCGGCTCGGCGCAGAGCGGCGCCGGCTTGGCGAACCAGTCGCGCACTTCGTCTTCCACGAGCACGTCGACCCCGGCGGAATCCCACCATTCGAGCGCGCTTGCGAGCGACTTGTGCCAGCTATTGTCTGGTTCTGCCCCCATACCCATTCTTTGAATCCCAGTTGACGGCGGGGTCAATCTGGCTTCATCGCCGGATAGACGGAACGTTGCGGGCGCGCGACGACAGGTGCCCGAACGGGCGTGTTAGTACGAAGGACCTAGGGGAACAAGGATGAGCGAACGGGAGTCGATGCCCTATGACGTCGTGATCGTCGGCGCGGGGCCTGCCGGTCTTTCCGCGGCGATCCGGCTCAAGCAGCTGGCGAACGAGGCCGGTGCCGAGCTCTCGGTGTGCGTGCTGGAGAAGGGCTCCGAGGTCGGCGCGCACATCCTGTCGGGTGCGGTGGTCGATCCCAAGTCGCTCGACGAGCTCCTGCCTAGCTGGCGCGACGATGGCTGCCCGCTGGCGCGCACGCCGGTGACCGAGAACCATCACTGGGTGCTGAGCGAGAAGGGCAAGTCCGCCTATCCGGAATTCCTCACGCCGCCCTATCTGCACAACAAGGGCACCTATACCGGCAGCCTCGGCAATCTCTGCCGCTGGATGGCGGAGAAGGCCGGTGAGCTGGGCGTGGAGATCTTCCCCGGCTTCGCCGCCGCCGAAGTGCTGTACAACGAGGACGGCAGCGTGAAGGGCGTCGCCACTGGCGACATGGGCGTCGCCAGGGACGGCAGCCACAAGCCGGACTACCAACCGGGACTTGAGATCCACGCGAAGTACACCTTCCTCTCCGAAGGCTGCCGCGGGCATCTCTCGAAGCAGATGATCCGCCAGTTCGAGCTCGACGCCGAGAGCCAGCCGCAGGTGTACGGCATCGGCATCAAGGAACTTTGGGACATCGATCCCGCCAAGCATATGCCGGGGCGGGTGATCCACACCCAGGGCTGGCCGCTAACCGACGGCAGCAATGGCGGCGGGTTCATCTATCACCAGGCCGACGGTCAGGTCGCGATCGGCTTCGTCGTGTGGCTGGGCTACAAGAACCCCTGGCTGTCGCCCTTCCAGGAAATGCAGCGCTGGAAGACGCATCCGGAGATTGCGGAACTGCTGAAGGGGGCCAAGCGCGTCTCCTATGGCGCACGCGCGATCTCCGACGGCGGCTGGCAGTCGGTGCCGAAGCTGGTCGCGCCCGGTCTGGCGCTGATCGGCGACAGTGCCGGTTTCCTCAACGTGCCGCGGATCAAGGGCACGCACACCGCGATGAAGAGCGGGATGATGGCGGCCGAAGCGGCGTTCGCGGCGATCCAGGGGGGGCGGGCGAGCGACGAGCTCACCGCCTATCCGGAAGCCTATGAGGCGAGCTGGGTCTACAAGGAGCTGCGCGGCGTCCGCAACGTGGCGCCGCTGGTCAAGAAGTTCGGCGATACCTGGGGCACGCTGCTCGCAGGCGCCGCGATGTGGAGCGAGCATCTCGGCCTGCGCTGGCCGCTGACGATGAAGCACAAGCCCGACCATGAGGGCCTGCTCCGCGCCGACCAGGCGCCCAAGATCGACTATCCCAAGCCCGACGGCGTGCTGACCTTCGATCGGCTCTCCTCGGTGTTCGTCTCGAACACCAACCATGAGGAGGACCAGCCGGTCCATCTGACGCTGAAGGACAAGGATATTCCGATCGGCTACAATCTGCCGATGTACGCCGAGCCTGCGCAGCGTTATTGTCCGGCCGGTGTGTATGAGGTCGTAGGGGAAGGCGATGATCTGCGGTTCCAGATCAACGCGCAGAATTGCGTGCACTGCAAGACCTGCGACATCAAGGATCCCACCCAAAACATTAACTGGGTGGTGCCAGAAGGTGGCGGTGGCCCCAATTATCCGAACATGTAGCCTTGGTCTCGCGCTGCTGCTGGCGGGACCCGCAGCGGCGCAGACCGCGGACCTGACCGACTATGTCCGCGCCCGCGCCGCCGATGCGGCGGGCGCGGCGGGGATCGCGGCGCAAGGCTATGGCCGGGCGCTGGCGGCGACCCCCGGCGATCCGGTGATCGCGCTGCGCGCCTATCGCCAGGCGCTGATGGTCGGCGACATGGCGCTCGCCACCCGCGCCGCGGCGGTGATGGAGAAGGCGGGCGTCGCCCCGCCCGACACGGCGCTGGTCGACATGGCGGTGGCGCTCGCCGCCGGCAACCAGCCCGGCGCCGCCGATGCGGTCAAGCGGCTCAAGGGCACCCCGTTCGATTTCCTGATGCCGATCTTCACCGCCTGGCTCGCCCAGGCGCGCGGGCTGGACGGTGTCGCGGTGATCGAAAGCCTCGACCTTGGCGCACTCGGTCGCCGCTATGCCGCGCCGCAGCGCACGTTGATGCTGCTGGCGCAGGGCAAGGATACAACCGTCGCGCTGGACGCGATGGCAACGCTGGTCGGCGACGGCGATGCCGACACCCGTATCGACCTGGCGACCGTGCGCGGGCGCGAGGGCGGGCGGTTCCTGCTTGACGGCGGCGGTCCGGAGCTGGAGGCGGTCGCGCGGTCGCTCGGCGCGCCGCAGCCGGTGACGATTATCTACGGCCTTTCGCGCATGTTCCGCGCGATGGCGAGCGATCTGGGGGGCGACCGGATGGCGACGCTGACCATCGTGCTCGCTCGCTGCGCGTTGATCCTCGACCCCGGCGAGACCCGAGCGCGGATCGTGCTTGCCGATGCGATCAACGGTGCAGGGGCACCGGACCTCGCGCTGCAGACTCTGGCGGCGATCCCCAAGGACAGTCCCTTCGCCCGCCGCGCCGCCGGCGTCCGCGTCGCCGTGCTGCGCGATGCCGGTCGTGCCGATGCCGCGCTCGCCGATGCCAAGGCACTCGCCGAGGACCGCGGCGCGACCCCGCTGGAGGTAGAGCGCTACGCCCAGCTGCTCACCGATACCGGTCGCCACGAGGCGGCGGCGCGGGTCTATGCCGAGGCGTTGCGGCGCGGCGGAGAGGGCAGCGCCGACCTCCATCTCGATTACGGGCTGGCGCTGGAACAGGCGGGCCGCTGGGACCAGGCGCTTCCGGAACTCCGCAAAGCCGCCGAACTCGCGCCCAACCGCGCCGAGATGCTGCGGACGCTGGGCGTCGGGCTGATCGCCCATGGCGGCGACGGTGTCGAAGCGCTGCGGCTGCTCGAACGCGCGCGCAAGATCGCGCCGGAGGATGCCGAAGTCGCCGACGCGCTCGGCTGGGCCTATGTCCGCCAGGGTGAGGTCGCGCGCGGCGCGGCGTTGCTCGAAGCCGCGACGCGCAGCGATCCGGCGGGCAGTGCTGCCAACGAGCATCTGGGCGACGCCTATTGGCGGCTCGGGCGGCAGTTCGAGGCGCGCTATGCCTGGCGGGCCGCGGCGATCCATGCCGCGCCGGCGGATGCCGAGCGGATCGCGCGCAAGCTGCGAGAGGGGCTGACGGCCGCCTCCTGATCGCGCTAGGGGCGGCGACGATGCAAGACCTCCGCACCGTCACCGAGCCCGCGCGCGCCAAGCTCAACCTCGCGCTCCACGTCCGCCATCGCCGCCCCGATGGCTATCACGAGTTGGAAACGCTGTTCGCCTTCGTCGACCATGGCGATCTTGTGCGGGTGACGCCGGCGGAGACCGACAGCTTCACGCTGGCCGGGCCGTTCGCGGCAGTGCTGGCAGGCGAGGGGGACAATCTCGTCACCCGCGCCGCCACGCGGTTCCGCGAGGCGTTCGGCGGCGGCGCGCATGCGATCGAACTGGAGAAGCACCTGCCGGTCGCCTCGGGCATCGGCGGCGGCTCGGCGGACGCGGCGGCGACGCTCCGTGCGCTGGCTGCACTCCACGGGGTGGATCTGGCGGACCCGAAGCTGTTCGCGATTGCAGATGCGCTCGGCTCCGACGTGCCCGCCTGCCTGCTCGGCCGCACCGCGCTTGGCAGGGGGCGGGGCGAGCGGTTGGCGCCGCTGGAGGGCTTGGCCGGCACGCCGACGCTGCTGGTCAACCCGGGCGTGGGCGTCTCGACGGCGGCGGTGTTCAAGGCGTGGGATGGCGAGGACCGCGGCCCGATCGGCGCAGGGGACCTGCTGGCGGTCGCGCAGGTTGGGCGCAACGACCTCGAGCCTCCGGCGCGCGCCATTGCGCCTGCCATCGACGCCGTGCTGGCAGCGCTCGCTGCGCAGCCGGGGGTGCTGCTCGCCCGCATGTCGGGCTCGGGCGCGACCTGCTTCGCGCTGTTCGAGACCGAGGCCGCGCGGGATGCTGCGGCCGCAACCCTGCGGCGACCCGAATGGTGGCTCGCCGCGACCCGACTTTGCTGAGCCGGTAAGCGAATCTTTACTGTTTTGCGACAGGGCTTTGCGCGGCGGATCTGGCGCGTTCGCGAACGTCTGCCCTTGGCCCGCGGGTGCGCTTCCCTCTGGGAAGTCCCCCCGCGCGCCATCGCGTGACTTGGGCGCGTGGATCGGGCAGAGCCTCCGCATGATCGAAGTTCGTTGGGATGGGCCGATCGCCACGATCGCGCTCGCACGCGGATCGGCGCGCAATGCGGTGCCGATCGCCGGCTGGGAGCACCTTGCCGCCGCCGCCACCGGCCTGGACGCCGCCCGCGCGGTGATCCTTCGCTCGGACATGCCCGGCATCTTCTCGGCCGGTGCCGACATCGGCGAGTTTCCCCAGCTGCAAACCGATCCCGACGCGCGCACCCGCTTCCGCCTCGCCATGCGTGCCGGAATCGATGCACTGGCCGCGCTGCCGATGCCGGTCCTCGTGGCGATCGACGGCGGCTGCTTCGGCGCGGCGGTGGCACTGGTCCTCGCCGCTGACGTGCGGCTTGCCGGAGACGGGGCACAATTCGCGGTACCCCCCGCGCGCCTCGGGCTCGGCTATCCGCGCGAGGATGTCGTGCGACTGGCGGCGCAGGTGGGGCAGGGGCGGGCAGCCGAGCTGCTCTTCACCGGCGAAGCGATTGACGCCGATGCGGCGGCGCGGATCGGCCTGGTCGAGCGCCGCGCCCCCGATGCTGGCGCCGCGGCCCTCGATTTGGCGCAGCGCATCGCGGAGAACGCACCCGCTGCCGTCCGCCAGCTCAAGCGGGCCCTGCGCAACCCTGCCGACTCCCACCTCGACGCCGCCTTCGAGGCCGCATTTGGCGGCGCCGAGCTCGCCGAGGGACTGGCCGCGTTCCACGCCCGCCGACGCCCGGTGTTCGCATGAGCGTCGCGGAGATCCTTCCCGGCAGTGCGCAGGACGTGCTGCTGCTTTGCGACCATGCCTCGAACGCGGTGCCGGCCCACATCGATCTCGGCATCGATCCGGCGCTGCTCGACCTGCATATCGGCATCGACATCGGTGCGGCCGACCTGACCCGCGCGCTCGCCGCCAGGCTCGATGCCCCGGCGATCCTCGCCACCGTATCGCGGCTGGTGATCGACCTCCACCGCGAGCCGGACCATATCGGCCTGATCCCCCATCGCAGCGATGGCCATGCCATCCCCGGCAACGAGGCAGCCGACCGTGCCGCACGCATCGCGCGCTTCCATGCGCCGTATCACCGCGTGCTGCGCGACCGGGTCCGCCGCCAGCGACCTAGCCTGATCCTGTCGATCCACAGTTTCACGCCGTGCCTCGAACATGGCGGTACGCCGCGGCCCTGGGAGATCGGGATTCTCTACAACCGCGACACCCGCGCCGCCGGTCCGGCGGTCGAGTGGCTGCGCGCGCAGGGCCTGGTGACCGGCGACAACGAACCCTATTCCGGCCGCCTGCTCAACGCGACGCTCAACCGCCATGCCGAGGCGCAGGGCATCCCCTCGATCGCGATCGAGATCCGCAACGACCTGATCCGCGACACAGCTGGCGTGCAGGCGTGGGCAGCGCGGCTCCAGCAACTTGCGCTTTTTCTGCGTAACACTCTTGCGTCAAAGGGTGTTACCGCGACATAGGCTTGCGCGCCATGACCAACCGATTCGACAAGTCCAAGCTCCCCAGCCGCCACGTCTCCGTGGGGCCCGAGCGCGCGCCGCACCGCAGCTATTACTATGCCATGGGGATTCACGAAGAGGATATCGCCAAGCCGTTCGTCGCCGTGGCGAGCGCCGGCAACGACAGTGCGCCGTGCAATACCACCCTCGATTTCCAGGCCGACGCCGCCCGCCAGGGCGTGATCGCCAATGGCGGCATGCCGCGCCGGTTCAACACCATCACGGTGACCGATGGCATCGCCATGGGCCATCAGGGGATGAAGTCCTCGCTCGTCAGCCGCGAAGTGATCGCCGACTCGGTGGAACTCAGCGTTCGCGGTCATTGCTATGACGCCCTGGTTGCCTTCGCAGGCTGCGACAAGTCGCTGCCCGGCATGATGATGGCGATGCTCCGCCTCAACATCCCGTCGATCTTCGTCTATGGCGGCTCGATCCTGCCGGGCCGGTTCGAGGACCGCGACGTCACCGTGGTCGACGTGTTCGAGGCGGTGGGCAAGTTCGCCGCCGGCAACTGCCCGCTCAAGGACCTGACCGCGCTCGAGAAGGTCGCCTGCCCCGGCCACGGTGCCTGCGGCGGGCAGTTCACCGCCAACACCATGGCGTGCGTCGGCGAGGCGATGGGGTTGTCGTTGCCGAACAGCAACATGGTGCCCGCTCCGTACAAGAGCCGTGAAGAGATCGCGATCGCTGCCGGCGCGCAGGTGATGAACCTGCTGGAGATGAACCTGCGCCCGCGCGACATCGCCACGCGGGCGGCGTTCATTAACGCGGCCCGCGTCGTGGCGGCGACCGGCGGCTCGACCAACGCCGCGCTGCACCTGCCGGCGATGGCGAACGAGGCTGGCATCGAGTTCGATCTGCACGACGTTGCTGAAGCTTTCAAATCAACGCCTTACATCGCGGACCTGAAACCGGGTGGGAAGTATGTTGCGAAGGACATGCACGCGGCGGGCGGTGTCTACATGCTGATGAAGACGATGCTGGCGAACGGCCTGCTCGACGGCAGCTGCAGGACGGTGACCGGCAAGACGCTGGGCGAGAATATCGACCAGGTCACCTGGAACCCCGACCAGAAGGTGATCTACGACGTGAAGACGCCGATCACCCCGACGGGCGGCGTCGTCGGCCTGCGCGGCACCCTCGCGCCCGAAGGGGCGATCGTGAAGGTGGCGGGCATGCATCGGCTCCAGTTCACCGGTCCGGCGCGGGTGTTCGATTGCGAGGAGGATGCCTTCCAGGCGGTCGAGAATCGCCTGATCAACGAGGGCGAGGTCATCATCATCCGCTATGAGGGCCCCAAGGGCGGCCCGGGCATGCGCGAGATGCTGTCGACCACTGCGGCGCTCTACGGCCTCGGCATGGGCGAGAAGGTGGCGCTGATCACCGACGGCCGATTCTCGGGCGGCACCCGCGGCTTCTGCATCGGCCATGTCGGCCCGGAGGCGGCGGAGGGCGGCCCGATTGCACTGGTCGAGGATGGCGACACGATCCGCATCGACGCGGAAGCCGGTACGATCGACCTCGACGTCGCCGAGGACGTGCTCGCCGAGCGCCGGGCGCGCTGGCAGCCGCGGGTGAACGACTATCAGTCGGGCGCGCTCTACCGCTATGCGCAGAATGTCGGCCCGGCCTATCAGGGGGCGGTGACGCACCCCGGAGCCAAGGCCGAGCGCCATGTCTACGCGGATATCTAGTCTCGCGCTGATGCTGCTTGTGGCGGGCTGCGGTGCCGATCCGGCATCGCAGCCCGCTGCGCAAGCGGGGGAGACGGTCGCGTGCGGGCCGGTCGGCGAGACCCTGCTGCCGGTTTGCACGCTGGAGCGCGGCGCGGATGGGTTGCTGGTCCTCCACCATCCGGACGGCGGCTTTCGGCGGCTGCGGATGGAAGGCAACGCGATCACGGCGGCGGATGGCGCCGAGCTTGCAGCGACCCGCCATGTCGGCGGTGCCACCGAGGTGGCGATCGGCGGGATGCGCTATCGTCTTGCGGGCAAGGGCGCTACAGCGGGGCAATGATCCCGCCCGGCGCCCCGATCCTCACTGCCGACGCAATGCGTGCCGCCGAGGAGGCGGTCTTCGCGCGCGGCGTTTCCCAGGACGAACTGATGGAGCGCGCCGGCGCCGCGGTTGCGCGCGAGGCGGTGCGCTTCGCGATGGGGCGGTCGGTGCTGGTGCTCGCAGGCCCCGGCAACAACGGCGGCGATGCCTATGTCGTCGCTCGACATTTGCGCGAAGCAGGGCTCGATGTGCTGGTCGCCGCCTCGGGCGCACCCAAGCAGGGCGCTGCCGAACGGATGCACGCCCGTTGGAAGGGGCCAACGACCTCGCTCTATGGCGCGCCGGTGCGGCCGGTGGTGATCGACGGGCTGTTCGGAATCGGTGTCACGCGCTCGCTGGAGCGCAGCATCGCCGCCGTGCTCTCCGAACTGGTGCGCGGGGCCGAGTTCACGCTGGCGATCGATCTGCCCTCGGGGATGGATACCGATAGCGGCGACGAGCTCGGCGCCCCGCGCGGCGTGAACGCCACGGTCGCGCTCGGCGCGCTCAAGCCGGCGCATGTGCTTGGCGACGGGCTCTCGCGCTGCGGCCATGTCTTGCTTGCCGATATCGGCATCCCGGTTGAAAGTGCCTGGCGCAGCGTTGCCCGGCCGCAGATGGAGACGCCGGGTCCGCGGACCCACAAGTACAGCCGTGGGCTGGTCGCGGTGGTCGAAGGTGCGATGCCCGGCGCGGGCCGGTTGGCCGCGCGCGCGGCCATGGCAAGCGGCGCGGGCTATGTGATGCTTGCTGGGCCCGACCCCGCGGGGCCTGCACCTGACGCGCTGGTCCGCCGGACGATCGACGACGCCGATGATCTTGCCGATTTCCTGGCCGGCGACCGGATCGATGCCGTCGTGCTGGGCCCCGGGCTCGGCCGTGATCGTCGGGCCGAGGCGTTCTTGCGGGCAGGTCTCGCCGTCGACAAGCCGCTGGTGCTGGATGGAGACGCGCTGAGCCTGCTCGGGACCAGCGCGGCCGCCACGCTCGCCGCGCGCGAGGCGCCGGTGTGGATCACCCCGCATGGCGGCGAGTTCGACCGGATGTTCGCCGGCACGGGCAGCAAGATTGATCGCACGCTGCAGGCGGCGGCCAGCGGCGCGACGGTCGTTCACAAGGGGGGCGACACGGTGATCGCCGGGCCCGATGGCCGCGTTCGCGTGCTCGCGGGCGCCTCGCCCTGGCTGTCGACTGCGGGGACCGGCGACGTCCTCGCCGGCTTGCTGGGCGCGCAGATCGGGCAGGGCGGCAGCGGGGTCGATCCGGCCGCGGCCGCGGTGTGGCTGCACGGCCGTGCGGCGCAGCTTGCAGGTCCCGCCTTTTTCGCCGATCAGCTCGTCGCTCAACTGCCGGAAGCGTGTTCGGAATGTCTGTGAGCGAAGTGGAAGTGGTGCGGGTCGCGGCGCGGGGCGATGGGGTGACCAGCGACGGACGGCATTTCCCGCTCACCGCGCCCGGCGACTGGGTCGGCGAGGATGGCGCCGTCCGCCCTGGCCCGCACCACCAGACGCCGCCCTGCCGCCATTTCCCGGGCTGCGGCGGTTGCCAGCTCCAGCATCTCGACGATGAAATGTGGAGCCACTTCCTCGCCGAGCGCGTACGGACCGCGCTCGCAGCGCAGGGGCTGGAAACCGAGATCCGCACGCCCTTGCTCTCGCCGCCGCGCACGCGCCGTCGGGCGACGCTGCATGCCGAGCGGCGCGGCAAGCAGGTGCGGATCGGCTTTACCGAGGCGGGCAGCCACAAGCTGATCGATCTCGCCGAATGCCATGTTCTTGCCCCCGAGCTGTTCGCGCTGCTGGCACCGCTGCGCCGGTTGTTCGCGACGCTGCTGCCCGATGCGCGGCGGGTGAACGTGCATCTCGCGCTGAGCGACCAAGGGCGCGACGTGCTGGTCGAGGGTATCGATCCCGAAGGTCTGGCGGCGGCCGAGGCGATCACCGCCTTTGCCCAAACCGAGAAGCTGGCCCGCTTCGCCATCGACGAGGGCTTCGGCCCCACCGCGCGTTGGGAGCCGGTGCCGGTAACGATCACGCTGGGCGGGGTCGCAGTGCCGCTGCCGAGCGGCAGCTTTCTCCAGGCCACGCCTGAGGGTGAAGCGGCACTGGTGGCGGCCGTACGCGAGATCGCGGGCGGGGCGGGAGCCGTTGCGGACCTGTTCGCCGGGCTGGGCACCTTCACCTTCGCGCTGAACCAGGCGAGGGTCTATGCGGGCGAGGCGGCGCGCGACGCGATCCTGTCGCTCAAAGCGGCGGGCGGTGCCGCGGGGCGACAGGTGTTCGGCGACCATCGTGACCTGTTCCGGCGGCCGCTGGCGACTGCGGAACTGGATCGGTTCGACGCCGTGGTGCTCGATCCGCCGCGCGCGGGTGCGCGCGAGCAGGTGGGCGAACTGGCCGGCTCCAAGGCGCCGATTCTGGCCTATGTTTCCTGCAATCCCAGTACCTTCGCACGCGATGCGGAGGTCTTGTGCAAGGGCGGCTATCGCCTCGAATGGGTGCAGCCGGTGGGCCAGTTCCGCTGGTCAACCCATGTCGAACTCGCAGCGAAGTTCACACGCTAGGATATTCGGCCCAAAGGAAAAACAGGCCATCGGGCGGCGCATTCAAGCCCAATGTTGTTCGGTCGCGCGCCACCAGCGCCTCGCGGACGTCTTCCGGCGCCCATTTGCCTTGGCCAACCAAGGACAGGCAACCGACCATCGAGCGGACCTGGTGGTGCAGGAAGGAGCGTGCCGAGGCGAACATGCTGATCCGGTCGCCGGTCTCGACGACCTCTAGCCTGTCGAGCGTGCGCACCGGGCTCTCCGCCTGGCAGTGCGCCGAGCGGAAGGTGGTGAAGTCGTGGCGGCCCACCAGATAGGCCGCGGCTGCCTGCATTGCCCCAACATCCAGCGGCCCGGAGAGACGCCAGGCGAGACCCTTCTCCCAGGTCAGCGGGGCGCGGCGCGTTATGATGCGATATTCATAATGGCGACTAAGACATGAGAAACGCGCATGCCATTCCTCAGAGACTTCCTCGCAGGCGAGGATCGCGACCGGATGCGGGCGAATGCGGGCATTGAGCGCTTCCATCAGCCGGAAGGGGGCGATCGGCTTGGCGATGTCGACATGCGCGCGCATGCCGAGGCCGTGCACGCCCGCATCGGTACGGCCGGCGGCATGGACCACCACGTCCTCCCCCGTCACCGCATAGGCCGCGTCCTCGATCGCCTGCTGGACGCTGGGGCCATGATCCTGCCGCTGCCAGCCCATGAACGGCCGGCCATCGAACTCCACCGTCAGGGCGAAGCGCGTCAAAGCTGCGTCCCCGCCGAGATGGGGAAGCCGCGCAGCAGTTCGGGCACCGTCATCACGCCGCGGCCGGCGCGCTGGATCGAAGTCGGCTGGATCGCGCCTGCGCCGCAATGGATCAGCAGGTTCTCTCCGACGGTGCCTGCCGGTCCGCTAGCGTCGACCAGATCGGCGGAATGGATACGGAAGCGCTCCTCACCCAGCTCGAAGAAGGCCCCAGGGGCCGGATTGAACGCCCGCACGGCCCGCTCGACTTCCACGGCGCTGCGAGTGAAGTCCAGCCGAGCCTCGGCCTTGTCGATTTTGGACGCGTAGGTGATGCCCTCTTCGGGCTGCGATACGGCAGGATAGGCGTCGAAATCGGCGAGCACCTCTACCATCAGCCGCGCGCCCGTTGCGCTCAACTCGGCGCGTAGCTCGCCCGCCGTCTTGCGGTCGATCGGCGTGCGCCCCTCCAGCCGTACCGGACCGGTATCGAGCCCGGCCTCCATCTGCATGATGCCGACGCCGGTCTCGGCATCCCCCGCGAGGATCGCCCGCTCGATCGGCGCCGCACCGCGCCAGCGCGGTAGCAGCGAGCCATGGACGTTGAGGCATCCCAGCCGCGGCGCCGCCAGCACCGCTTTGGGCAGGATCAGGCCATAGGCGGCAACCACCGCCACATCCGCCTCGAGCGCCGACAGCGCTGCCTGCTCCTCCGCCCCCTTGAGGCTCAGCGGCGTCCGCACTTCGATCCCCAGCACCTCGGCGCGGGCATGGACCGGGGAGGGGGTCAGCACCTTGCCGCGCCGGCCGCCGGGGCGGGGCGGCTGGCTATAGGCGGCGGCGATGTCGTGCCCGGCTTCGACCAGGGCATCGAGCACCGGCACGGCGAAATCGGGGGTTCCCATGAAGAGGATGCGCATGCCTTCCCCTCAACCGCTTGGCAGGCGCGCATGCAAGCCCCTATGTGAAGCGCCATGGCCTCTCCCGAAATCGAAGCGCTGACCCAGGCCCTGTCGCGGCTGCCCGGTTTCGGGCCGCGATCGGCGCGGCGGGCGGTGCTGCACCTGCTCAAGAAGCGCGAGACGATGCTCGACCCGCTGCTCGCGGCGCTGAGTGCGGTCAGCCAGAAGCTTACGACCTGCCACGTCTGCGGTAATGTCGACACGCATGACCCCTGCGCGATCTGCGCCGACCCGCGCCGCGACGACCGTTCGCTGTGCGTGGTCGAGGAGGTCGCCGACCTCTGGGCGCTCGACCGCGCGCGGCTGTTCCCCGGCCGCTTCCATGTGCTGGGCGGCAAGCTCTCCGCGCTCGACGGGGTGCGGCCCGAGGACCTGCGCATCGACGCGCTAGTCCGCCGGGTCGGCGCGGGCGGCATCGACGAGGTCGTCCTCGCGATGAACGCCACGCTCGAGGGGCAGACCACCGCGCATTATGTCTCCGAGCGGCTGGAAGCCTTCCCGATCCGCGTCACCCAGCTCGCCCATGGCCTGCCGGTGGGCGGCGAGCTCGACTATCTCGACGAGGGGACGCTCGCCCAGGCGCTGCGCGCGCGGCGGCCGGTTGCTTGACGCTTTGGGGCCGCGCTCCTAAATTTGGGCGATGGCCATCCTTCCCATCGTCGAAGTACCCGATCCGCGTTTGCGTCTCGTCTCCACTCCCGTAGAGGCGGTCGACGACGACATCCGCACGCTGATCGGCGACATGTTCGACACGATGTACGATGCGCCGGGCATCGGCCTCGCCGCGATCCAGGTGGGCGTGCCCAAGCGGCTGATCGTGATGGACCTGCAGGAGGAAGAGGACGAGGAGGGCAAGCCGATCCGGCACCCGCGCGTCTTCATCAACCCCGAGATCCACGAGCCCGCCGAGGAGCTTTCGGTCTATACCGAGGGCTGCCTGTCGGTCCCCGACCAGTTCGCCGATGTCGAGCGCCCCGCGCGCTGCCGGGTGACCTGGCTCGACGAGAAGGGCGTGGCCCATGACGAACTGTTCGAGGGCCTGCTCGCCACCTGCATCCAGCACGAGATGGACCATCTGGAGGGCATCGTGTTCCTCGACCATCTCTCGCGGCTCAAGCGCGACATGCTGCTGAAGAAGCTCAACAAGGCGCGCAAGGCCGCCTGAGGGCTGCCATTCCCTTCTGCCGTCATCCCGGCGAAAGCCGGGATCCATTCGCCACGCCGTTTCGGCGTAAGCCGTGACGGTGACCCCAATGGATTCCGGCTTTCGCCGGAATGACGGAGGGGGACGAGGGGCGTCCGCCACTTATCCACCGAACCCTCTCCAACCCGCGCCGAACCGACCGCACCCGCCCTTGCGGCCCCGTCCCGCACGGCGTAAGTTCGCGTCCTGTTCCCCGGGAGGCGTGTGTTGGATCCGTTTGTTGTTGCCTTTGTGATGGTTGCCCTGGTCGTGGGCGTGGTGGTCGGTTGGCTGATCGGCGCGCGCGGCACGAGCGAGGCGCGGGCCGAAAGCGCCCGGCGCGAGGCCGATTTCAAGGCCGCGATCACCGATCTCGCCATGGCCGAGGAACGCGTGGCGCAGCTCCCCCGCCTGCGCGAGGAAGCGGCGATGCTCCGCAACGAGCGCGACGCCGCGCGCATCGAGCTGGCCGAACTCAAGGCCAAGGCCGGCTCGTTCGAGGAGCGGCTCGCCGAATTCGTCAACGCCCGCGAAGTGATGGCCGGCCAGTTCCGCGAACTCGCCTCGACCATGCTCGGCGAGACGCAGCGCGCCTTCCTCGAACGCGCCGAGGCGCGCTTCCACCAGGCTGGCGAGAAGAACGAGGAGCGGCTGCGCACGCTGCTCCAGCCGATCGACACCACGCTCAAGCGCTATGAGGAAGGGCTGCAGCGCGTCGAGAAGGATCGCAGCGACAGCTATGGCCAGCTGCGCGAGGCGATCAGCGCCGTCCATGCCAGCCTGGGCGAGACGCGCGCGGAAACCTCCAAGCTGGTCAATGCCCTGCGCGCCGCCCCCAAGACGCGCGGCCGCTGGGGCGAGCAGCAGTTCCGCAACCTGATCGAGATCGCCGGGCTTTCCGGCCATGTCGATTTCGCATCGGAAGTCTCGGTCACTACCGAGGACGGCATGCTGCGGCCGGACTTCATCATCCGCCTGCCGGGCGACCAGCAGCTGATCGTCGACGTGAAATGCGTGCTCGACGGCTATCTCCAGGCGGCCGAGGCGACCAGCGCCGAGGAGCGCGCGGCGGCGCTGAAATCGCATGCGAAAGCGATGAGCACCCATGCCGACGCGCTGTCGCGCAAGGCCTATTGGGCGCAGTTCGAAAAGGCGCCCGATTTCGTGATCATGTACATCCCCGGCGACAATTTCCTGTCCAGCGCGCTGGAGGTGGACATGGAGCTGTGGGAGCGCGCGGCGCGCAACCGGGTGATCATCGCCGGCCCCTCGGCCTTCCTGCCACTCGCCCGCACCGTGGCGGCGATGTGGCGCCAGCAGAAGCTCACCGAGGATGCCCGCGAAGTCGGCAAGCTGGGCAAGGAGCTGTACGAGCGGCTGGCGACGGCGGCGAGCCACCTCAAGCGCGTCGGCGGCGGGCTGAACAGCGCGGTGGAGAATTACAACAAGTTCGTCGCGAGCTTCGAAGGCCGGGTGATGGTCTCCGCGCGGCGCTTCCAGGCGCTCAACGTGGATATCGGCAACAGCAATCTGGACACGATCGACAGCGTCGACGTGATCGCGCGGGCGCCGACGGCGGAACTGCCGGCGCCTGAGGGGGGTGAGGTCGAGGAAGCGGCTGCGGCGGAGTGAGGCGGGATGGTGCGGTATCGCCATACGACGTTGCCGCCGCCCTATCTCAAGCGCGTCTGGCTAAACGGCGAATCCGAAATCGATCGGCAGGCCTACCCGTGGTGCCTGCCGCTTTTTCGGGGCGAGTTCTCGCTGGAGTTTGATTCGCCCGTCACCATCATTGCGGGCGAAAACGGCGTTGGGAAATCGACGCTTTTGGAGGCTATCGCCGTTCTGGCCGGCTTCGATGAGGCTGGTGGTGCCCCCGGTCATCGGGCGGTGGATCATAGCCGTGCGCTGGAACGCAGTGGCGGCGCGCTTGTCTCGGCGCTGAAGGCGAGCTGGCTGCCTAAGATCGGGCAGGGCTGGTTCTTCCGCGCCGAAAGTTTCTTCTCGGTCGCGCGCTATCTCGATGAAGCGGGGAGCACCTCGGCGAACTTCCTCTCGCATTCGCATGGCGAAGGCTTTCTCAGACTTTTCGAGGAGCGCTGTGCCCGGCCGGGCCTGTTCCTGTTCGACGAGCCCGAGTCCGCGCTTTCGCCCTTGCGACAGTTTGATTTTCTCAAGCTACTTCGACGCATTCAGACGGCGGGGCAGGCACAAGTCATCATGGCGACGCACTCGCCGATCCTGATGGCTCTGCCTGAGGCGCGGCTTCTGGGGATGGGCAAATACGGCATCGACACGGTGGAACTTGAGGACACGCCGCACTTCCGTATCCAGCGCCAGTTCGCGTTTGATCCGCACGGCATGGTGCGGGACATGCTGGAGGAATGAGAAAGGCAATAGCTCGGCGGCCTCCGAATCTAGGCCGCTGAGTGAAGTGCCCGCACCAGCACCAGCGTCTTCCCGTCGCGCCCGGTCAGCAGCAGCCGGCCGCGATGGCTCTGGCGGACCGCCAAGCGCTGGTCGAGTAGCGCCAGCAGCGCCTTTTCCTGCCGCATCAGCGCCGCCGAGCAGGCGCGGCGGGTGGTGATCACGCCGCCGGTGGTGAGGTAGCCGCGCTCCACCCGGTAGTTGCCGCCCAGCGCGTTGCAGCCGGTATAGCCGCTGATCCGCAGGCCCTCCAGCTTCAGCCGGGCGCGGCTGCCGGGCACGGTCGCGTGCCCGTCGACGCCGGTGATGCGCCAGTCGCCCAGGAGGAGCTGTTCCTCGGGAGAGAGCGGAGGGGCCTCGGCGCGGGGCTGCTCACACA